>JBCDGT010000488.1:0-3894 GCA_038750915.1 Bacteroidota bacterium | reverse complement strand
TTCATCGGTTACTTTTCTGGGCGGTTACTTGGAAACGGGTGTTGCAGCAGCGGGTTGTTGTTTAGCAGCCTTTTTTCGGGGCTCGGCTTTGCCCGATTGTACCCGCATGCCATCAAAGGCACCAGCAACCTCACTAGTAAGCAATTTAGTGCCATTTGGCAGACCACTGACGAGGACCGACTCCCGGTTAAATTTCTGGACTACTACTGCGTGCAACTTTAGCAGCGTATCGTTTTCTACCACGTAGACCTCCCTTTCATTAAGTAGCAGGTCGCGATCAATTTCTACTACATTGGGTATCGTCCTGGCATCAGCCCGGCCGCGTAGGTACATACCTTCCCGCAGGTTTTTTCCACTAACACCTACGTAAACATTTACCGTCTGAGAACCTGGGTCGATCTGGTCGCTGATCCGGCGGACCTTGCCGGTCCACTTCCCCTCCAGGTCTTCACTGTAAAGGGCTACCTGGCCGCCAGGCTTGAGGTAATCAAGTTGGGAAAGAGGCACCGTAGCCACCATTTCGTAGAAGCCGGTGGCCATTAATTCGCCTAATTGTTGACCAGCGCGCACGACAGCTCCCTGATCAATAGCGGTAGTAGTAAGCACGCCACTGAAGGGCGCATAGAGGGTATACTTACTCAGGCGCTCTTCAATGCTCTTGATACTGTAATACTGGGTATAAAGATTTTGGCTGGCGATGAACAGTTTCTCCCGCTGGTTCTTTGCCTCGGGCAAGGCCTTGATCGGAGCATCGACGTCAAAGTTAGTAAGGTAACCTTCCCAGTCACCAAAGCTTTCTTGGTAATCGATCTTCAAATCGGGCATGATCCTAGCAATGGCGTTCATTAGGGAAGCCTTTTGCGATTGGAGGTTGAGCTGAGCCTCCTCGTCGTCAATACGGATCAACACATCTCCCTTTTTAAAGTAGGTGCCTTTTTTAAAGGGCCGGCCGGTAGCCTCTACGGTACCTCCCACTTCGCTGAACAAGGCAATCTTATTGTAGGCCTCTAGCCTTCCCTGCACGTCTAGCTCCGTAGCGATGGCTGTGTTTTCAATGGTTACCGTTTCGACACGCTTGATTCTCTTCGGAATCTCCCGCTTAGCAGCTGGTTCCTTCAAGGAAGTAAGGTATCCCATCCCAAAGTAGCCACCGGCAATAATTCCGAGGCCAAGCAGCGAAATCAGTATTCGCTGTACCGTTGTATTCTTACTCATGAGTGCTAAGTTGTAGGTGGAGGTTATGGTATATTTTATGAAGCACCGCAGTGCAGTTTTTCATTTCTTCGGTTTGCAAGCCTTGCGCCGCGACGTCTAAAGCATGAGCGCGACGACTCTCCGTTAAAGCCCATAAGTGACGGCCCTTTTCGGTCAGGAAAATCCGTTTCTGCCGGCGATCTTCGGGGTCATTTTTTCTTTCAATCATACCCGCAGTTTCAAGACTCACTAAGGCACGGGCTACCGTTCCTTTGTTTTTGATCGTCGAAATTGCTAAATCCTGTTGGCGTTGTCCATCCTTATTGATTAGATCCGCCAATAGACCGATGTGGGAACCGTGCGGCTGGTAGCCTTCGAATTCCAAATCCGAGAGCACCAGCTTCGCCAGCTGGCGGCCGACCCGATTAGTGAGAAAGATTAAATGGTTTTCTGGGCTGGTCAATAGATAAGACTCGTTGCGTTTGCAACGGTTTAACAGGTAAAGCAAAAAAGGGTTTGAACATCCACCGGGTTTCTCAGCAGAATTCAACTAATTGGACAAATTGGTCAATAAAATGGGGGCGCGGGTGCAATGAATGGTGAGAGAATGAGAGAATTTAATAATATTTACAAACTATTGTATTCTCTCATTCAAAATTCCATCATTCTCTCATTCCCTACCCTACCGGCCCTGCCGCTAGTACCTCCGGTGCTGCCGCAGGAGCGTATACCTTGAAATTATCCGCAAAGAGCTCAGCGAGTTTACGAGCCGCTACGTCGTATTCTTCTTCATTACGCCAGGTATCGCGGGGGTTCAACAGGGCGTTCGGCACGTCGGGGCACTTCTGAGGGACAGCAAGGCCGAAATTGGGATCATCAACGTAAGGCACTTCATTGAGTTCGCCGTTCAAGGCAGCCTTGATCATGGCACGGGTATAGGTCAATTCCATACGAGAGCCGACACCGTAGCCGCCGCCCGTCCAACCGGTATTGACTAACCAGACATTGATGGAATCTCCATCCGCGCTAGCCGCTTCGAGCTTACTGCCCAACATGGCAGCGTACTTAGTGGGGTGTAGCGGAATGAAAGGCGCACCAAAACAGGCGGAGAAGGTTGCCTGGGGTTCGGTAATACCCGCCTCAGTTCCAGCAATTTTGGCTGTGTAGCCGCTAATAAAGTGGTACATGGCCTGACCGGAGGTGAGACGACTAATAGGAGGTAAAACGCCGAAGGCATCACAAGTAAGGAAGAAGATATTTTTCGGCAGATCCCCCCTAGAGTTGTACATGATGTTATCGATGTGGTGGATCGGATAACTCACCCGGGTATTCTGGGTAATGCTACTGTCGGTATAATCAGGTGTATGGCCGTCTTCCCGCAAGCCGATGTTCTCTAGCATAGCCCCGTAGCGGATAGCCCGATAAATCTGGGGTTCCTTCGTTTCGGAGAGGTCGATCACTTTAGCGTAGCAACCTCCTTCCAGATTAAAGACATTGGCTTGGCTCCAGCCATGCTCGTCGTCGCCGATCAGGCGGCGATCGGGGTCATTACTGAGGGTCGTTTTCCCCGTTCCGGAAAGACCGAAAAAGAGGGCCGTATCACCTTTTGTACCAACGTTGGCAGAACAGTGCATTGAAAGTACCTCCCGCTCGGTGGGTAATACAAAGTTGAGCACGGAGAAGATGCCCTTTTTGATCTCTCCCGTGTAAGCTGTACCACCAATAATGATCGTCTGCTTACTGAAATTAATGATACTGAAGTTCTCCTGACGGGTGCCGTGAAGCACGGGATCAGCAAGGCAACCGGGAAAGGCATAGATGGTCCATTCGTCCGTCTTCAGGTTCTTGATGTTGCCTCCATCGGGTCGTAGGAACATATTGTAGGCAAAAAGATTTTGCCAAGGCTGCTCCGTATATACCTTGATGTTAATGCGGTATTTTTGACTGGCACACGCAAAGGCATCACGGTAGTAGACAGTATCCAGCCCTTTGGCGTAAGTCAATATTTTCTCCTCTAGGGCCGCGTAACTATCCGCGGTAATGGGGATATTGATATCCCCCCAATCTACCGCATCACGGGTGATTTCATCTTCGACGATATACCGATCTTTCGGGCTCCGGCCCGTAAACTCGCCGGTATTAACAATGAGGGCTCCAGCGTCAGAAAGCGTTCCCTGGCCCGTTTTGATGGACGCTTCCACGAGAGCGGAGACGGAGAGGTTCCTCCGTAGGTTAGGATGTTGCATGATCTTAATTTGGTTAAAACAGAATCAAGGCTTGGTTAGTGCCGGCGCAAAGGTATTAAGAGCTAGGCAAGTTCGAAGTAAGAAGTGGGAAGTTTGCAGTTAGAAATTTTCCTACTTCAAACTTCCCACTGCTTACTTCATAACTTTATCCCTTACCTTCGCGGTCCTCAAAAAACGAAAAGAATACCCACGCATGTCTAAGCAGTCCTTCCGCTCCGGCGTATTATTTGGTGATGAAGTCACTAAACTCTTTCGCTACGCCAATGAAAATAAGTTTGCGATTCCGGCCGTCAACGTAACGAGTAGCAGTACCGTAAACGCGGTTTTGGAAACGGCTAAGGCACTTAACAGCCCCGTCATCATTCAGTTTTCCAACGGAGGTGCACAGTTTTTCGCGGGAAAAGGAATGGGGAACGACAATCAAAAAGGAGCCATCCAGGGTGGACTGAGCGGT
>JBCDGT010000487.1:0-3903 GCA_038750915.1 Bacteroidota bacterium | reverse complement strand
TTGATCATCGGCAAGCTTTACGCCCGGATGGACGTGCCCACGGTCGGTAGCGCCGAAATGAAACTCTCCGATCATGGTCGGTTTGTCGACACCGGTGGGTAAGGCGAGGGCCTCGACACTGTATTCGTACTTGTTGAAAGAGATAACGTCGCAGTACTTGGCTGCGGCCCGCAGGGTGACATCATCGTTCGCCCAAGCAAAGCGACAACCCAGGTAGAGATGGTTAGGAGCGAGGCGTTCCAGTTCCTCATGGATGATCTTGAAGTAGTGATCTGCGATTACTGCGTGAAAACTGATTAAGTCTTCTTTTGCGGAGGCAAAATCCGGTGGGCTGGTGCTTTGGGCGAGTGCCGCCCAGCTAGCGTGATCGGTTCCCCAGGTCGCATTTAACTGGTTGATGTTAGCGTATCTATCCCGTAGCGCAGCGATCATGGCCACCTTTGCGGGCTGCTCGGCGGGGCTGCGCAGCACCCCAACCGATAAGGAGCCGAGAGTGCCCCAGGAGAGTTCATTATCCACGAAAAAGCCGATGCACCAGGGATCATCTGCTCCCGCCCGCTGACTTTCCATCGAGGCCCTAACTGCTTGCTTGAAGGCCGGAGAAAAGACATCGTGGAACTTTCCCCAAAAACCGGTAGCCCCCGCAATTTTGGGGGTGCCACGAATCCATACCGTCCCAACGTAGGGAGTCTGCTGCTGACTTCTTGCAGCGGGATCCGACACGTTGCCGAGGGTAGTCATCCCCCAGCTTTTGAAGCGGGCGTGGATGCGGTCAAGGTAGGCAGCCTGCCACTCGGGACCAAACTTGCGGAAGAGATTGGCTTCGTAATAGTTGAAGGCATCAAAAGGGACCTTATCCTGGTAGAAACCGTGGCTGGCCCATCTGCCCTGGTCGTAGAACGGAGCGAGCGAAGCGCGTAAGGCGGGAAGTTCAGCGAAATATGCTTCGCGGCCTTCGGTTCCCGTGAGGCCGAAGCCCGTTTGTACGCAGTTGAGGCCGGTAGACCAGAAGAGGTACCCCAAGGGATCTACTAACCACCACTTTTCATTTACCTTTTCGGTGCGGAAAAAGCCCGTTGCTTCCAGCTTGGGCCCACCGACCCAGCCGCCATACTCATCTCTTTCGGGACCGACCGGGAAGTTGTCAAGGTCCTCCAACTCTGCCTGGTTGCGGCTAGTAAAATCTTCATTTTGCTGGATTTTAGTCGGCCAATTTCGGTGTTGGTACTGGCCATAAACATCGATGAAGGGCAGGAAGCCCGTGGTATCCCGGACTTCTAGGGTGTCTTCTAAGTACACAGCGTGTACCAGGAATTCATTCGCACCATCCGCGTAGCGGGCGTTGAACTTAATGGATTGAATGGCTGCTTGGTCTGTTTTCAATTGACCCGGCGCTCCCCGCATGCCGACTAAACCTAGTTGCGGCTCGTGGATCCAGGGGGTCCAGGCAAGCGGTACGGTAATCTTACCCGTTTCTCCGGGGGCTAAATCAATATAGTCGGAGCAATACCAGCGGACTAAACCGTCGGGGTCGTTACCCACATACATTTCGACCTGTTGTGGCGCTGATCCCGAATTGCTCACTTCGGCGACTACCTTATGTACTCCTCGTAAGTCCCAGGGCGCGGCCGCAGGTGCTGTGATGGTGATGCCTGGCTTAGAGGATGTACCGTCATAGCTGATCCATAGAGCCGACTTTTCGTCTTTTTCCACTACGGAGCAGGTTGCTGCATTTGCTTTTATTTGTTCTACCATCCCTGGTGTAGCGGGGTTGATGAGTACGTTTTGCCATTTACTGGAGGAGTAGGGAATACCAGATGGCTCACAGGCGAAAAAGAACAACCAACAGGAGCTGAATAACAAAAATAAGCGCATTGCGGTGGGATAGAGGTGATCGATTTAGGTAAAGTGGGAAGCAAAGTGCCTTCTGGCCTTCTTTGAAAAGGTAGTTGGAAAAGCGACTAAAACCTTGCTACTCTTGTTCTAAAGTCTAGGTGGTTCGGTTTTTGTCTAGGTGGTTTTTATCCTTATGTGACCAGTAATTGACTTTTTTGCCCCCATTGTCACCGAAGGTGCGGTGCAGACTTCGATCATGTTTACTTTTGGTCCGCAATCTATGGTTTGCCCTTGCGGACCTCCACAATACCTTTACGTGAATTCCAGAGCATTTAGATACGCGACCATTGTAGCTTTAGGAGGCTTCGTTTTTGGTCTTGACGCCGCCGTGATTTCCGGCACCGTGAAATTTATTACCCAGGAGTTTGGTTTATCCGATCTGCAGGTAGGTACGGCGGTAAGCGCTCCGGGCTTCGGCGTGTTATTTGCCCTGCCGGTGGCCAGCTATTTATCGGACCGGATTGGACGGAAGTCAATGCTACAACTAATTGCAGCGGTTTATCTGCTTTCTGCTTTAGGGTCTGCTTTTGCTGCGAGTTTTGAAATGTTGGTTGCCGCTCGTTTTATTGGTGGCCTGGCCTTCACTTCCATCACCCTGGCTTCAATGTACATCGGCGAGATCGCTCCTCCGGAAGCCCGGGGTAAGTTAGTTGGGATGACCCAAATTAATATTGTTGTTGGCCTATCCGCGGCATATTTTGTCAATTATCTGCTGGTGGGGCAAGCGGAAACACTGCAGCTAGGCAATGATGTTTGGCGATACATGCTAGGCTCGGAGATCATCCCGGCCTTGCTCTGGTTGGTATTGCTGTTTACTATACCCCGGAGCCCACGCTGGTTAATGCTGGTGGGTAAGGAACCAGAAGCAGAGCAGGTGTTGCACCGGCTGCTTCCCGGAGAACGCGTTGCTCAGGCTATCTTGGAAATCAAAGAAAGTTTGATAGTTTCAGGCCCCCAACTCAGCTTTGCGGATCAATTCCGGGAGTTCGTCTCTCGCCACTACCGAAAGGTGTTTTGGATTGGTGTCGTCTTCGCTATTTTTCAGCAAACTACGGGAATCAATGCCATTCTTTTCTATGCGCCAACAGTTTTTGAACAACTTGGTGGGGGAGAGGACGCTGCCTTTAGCCAAGCCCTTTATATTGGCCTGGTTGGCCTAGTGTTTACCATTTTGGCTCTATTGCTGATTGACCGATTAGGGCGGCGGCCAATGACCATTTATGGCTTGCTCTGGGCGGTGTTAAGCCTGTTGTTGTGTGCCGACGGTGTTCATACGGCGACCTACGAACTAAACGAGGATGCTCTGGCTAGCCTGGGGGAGGTTCCAGGGATAGAAAAGCTAGCTGCTCTCCAAGATGTCGTTTACTCTTCGGACATCGCTTTCAAATCCGCCCTGGAGGAACAACTGGGGGTTACGACGGCTAGAGCTCATGAGGGCGAGCTATTCCAAGCAGCCGCTAACCTACCCGCCACGCTGATCCTAGTCGGTATTCTTAGCTTTATCGCTGCCTTCCACTTCTCCGTGGGACCCATTATGTGGATCGTCTTTTCGGAAATATTCTCGACCCGTATTCGGAGCGTAGCGATCCCAACGGTAGCTATGGTGACCAGCATCGTCAGCTACCTCACCCAGCAATTTTTTCCTTGGCAATTGGCCAATATGGGCGGGCGTGATATTTTTCTCTTCTACGGCCTGACAACTGGCGTCGGTCTAATTCTCCTCTATTTTATCCTCCCAGAAACCAAGGGGAAAACCATCGAGCAAATCGAGGAGGAATTGACGAGAGGATAAGTAGTGGTAGTACTTGTAGTAGTGATAGTATTATAGCAGCTTGAGCACCATTCTACTATCATACTCCACTTTTGCCGCTTATCCCTCGAAAGTATTGGCCGTGCGTTGATCGCTACCTGCTTCTCCTTTGGCAACGTGGGCGCTCACTTGTTGCCCCCGGAAGCCGCGAATGTATTGATAATCATCCGTTTGGTATTTATGGGTAAGCCCCCAGC
>JBCDGT010000486.1:0-3906 GCA_038750915.1 Bacteroidota bacterium | reverse complement strand
GTAAAAATAAACGGTACCTTCTACTCCTTTCCCCACTTCTTCGGGAAACTGCAAGCGGTAGCCTTTACCAGCGGCCACCAGTTGCACCTTGGTAGCCAGGGAGTTACTGTTGAGACGTCGATCAAATTCTTGTTGATAATTGATGTCCCTAGCGTAGTATTCTTCGGTAACTAGGCTGTTGTCAAAGGTGGTACTCTTGATCACTACCACCACCAAAGTTCCTACGAAGAGGGTGTAGAAAAGAAAGATGCCATGTCCCCAATTAAATTTCATAATTCTACTGTTTTTGTGGGTGAATAAAGGTGGTAGAAATCGTTTCTAGGTGTTCATCGCCGGACCAAACCTCCACCTCAATGGAGCCGTTGAATTTTGTATTAAACCTTGTTGGGAGGTCAATAAATAAGGCGCCTTCAGTCACTTCACCAACCTCTGCCGTAGGAGCCTCTCCAACTGGCCTTACGTTTCCAGCAAAATCGACGACCCGAAACTCCAGCGGAAGATCTTTTCCGGTTTTATTGACAATTTGGTAGGTGTACAGGTTATTGATAGAACCGTCCTGATTTTCCTGGTACAGTAAACCAGGAGTACGTAGCAGAATGACGTCGAGGCCATCCCGG
Organism: Bacteroidota bacterium; assembly: GCA_038750915.1. Lineage (GTDB taxonomy): Bacteria > Bacteroidota > Bacteroidia > Chitinophagales > Saprospiraceae > Neolewinella. Next base: position 3,289 of record JBCDGT010000486.1, on the reverse strand, counting down.
CTGCCTAGTAGGAAAATATTCAGGGCAATCAAGGCTAGCAATACTCCTGAATAGGCAAAGACCCGTGGTGTCCAGACTTTTCGCTCTCCTCTTGCCACGCCACTCTCACTATCAAAACGGATCAAGCCTCGTGGCTTATCGATCTTGTCCATTACCGTGTCACAAGCATCGATACAAGCCGTACAGTTCACGCATTCCATCTGGATACCATTACGAATATCGATACCCGTGGGGCAAACTTGAACGCAGAGGTTACAAGCAATACAGTCCCCCTTTTCCACTGGCTTTGGCTTTGGTGGTTTCGGTGGTGCCATGGTTGTCAGCGCACTTTCCATGTGCGCTAGTATCCGATCAGCACAGGCACTCTTCCCGGTACGGCAGTCTTCACAGTCGGTACAGCTGCTCTTTTTCTTACGTCCTTTGTTGAGCTTACCTCTCGGTTCTCCGCGAACGTAATCGTAAATAACGTTGATGCTGGTATCGTCTAACAATACCCCCTGTAGCCGGCCGTAGGGGCAAATAGCAATGCAGACCTGTTCCCGCATCCGGGCGAAAACGAAATAGAAAATGCCAATAAAAGCCACAATAGCCAAAAAACCTCCGGGAGCGGAGAAGGGGGACTGGCTTACGGTATCAATCAGGGCATCCGTACCAATAATATAGGCTAAAAACGTATGCGCAATAACCGCAGATATAACCAGAAATATGGCGTGCTTAAGTGCTTTCTTCCGGATCTTTACTGCCGTCCACGGAGCTTTTGCCAATTTGCGTTGGGCATTGCCGTCTCATTCAATCCAGTATTCCACCTTACGGAACACCATTTCCATAAAAATGGTCTGGGGGCATACCCAACCACAAAACAAGCGACCAAATACTACGGTAAATAAAGAGATGAACACCACGGCCGTAATCATTAGGATCGCGAAAAGGTGAAAATCCTGCGGGCTAAAAGAAAGGCCGAAAAGAATAAACTTCCGCTCCAATACATTCAGCATGATCAGCGGTTCTCCACCAATTTTTATCCAGGGAAGGCCAAACAATACCAGCAGCAGGGCATAACTGAGGTAACTACGCCAATTATAATATCTGCCTTTGGGCTGTTTAGGAAACACCCACCTCCGCTTACCTTCCGCATCTACGGTTCCAATGGAATCACGAAAGGCATCCTTATTATGTGGCGTGGCACTCATGTCAAGCTAGCTTACTTTATTTTGTGGCCGTAGTCTGGTAGGCCTCCCCTTGCGGTTCTTTAGCATTTGGAGGGTTGGTGCCTACCAAAGTCAGGATGTAACTAGAAACCTCCTGAATATCACGGGGGCGAAGTTCATTTTTCCAGGGAATCATTCCTTTCTCGGGTACGCCGTTCTTAACCGTACGGAAAACGTCAACTATCGACCCTCCGTGCAGCCAATATTCATCAGTAAGGTTGGGTCCGATGCCACCTTCGCCAAGCTTACCGTGGCAAACGGCACATTTAGCGGCAAAAATGGTTTCACCTTTTGCGAGGGCTTCTGCTTCCTCTAGCAGGGTTACGTTGGTTTCATCCACCGTATTCTGCTGGGTAGCCAGGAAAGCCTTAATATCTGCTTCGGCCTCCTGCATCTCTACAGCATACGCTTCGTGGCTACTCAGTGCGTAGTCAGAAAAATGGTTAAAGTAGATGTAAATCGGCGCAAAAATCATCGAGAGGTACATTACCCCTTTCCACCAGGGAGGGAGGTTATTGTCCAACTCCCGCACACCATCATAGTCATGGTCGAGCATAATGTCGGCCTCCTTATCCATCGGAACCCGATCGGTAAGTTTGTCGTAAATGCTTTTCCACCATGGGGTGGAAGGCGCGATGGTTTCAATCCCTATTTCAGCGAGCTGCTCAGACGTATATTCCTTGAGCAGCCTTGCTTTCTGAATCGCCAGTAGCGTAAAGCTGAGATTGAAGATGGCCCAGGTACCGAGTAAGAAAGCAGCAATGAGGAAACAGGCCAACACTTGTTCCAGGACGGAAAGCCCGGACAAAGGTCCTCCGGCGGCCGCGACCGTTTCCACCGGTGCCGCTTGTAAAAGCAGGTTATTCAAGGGAAGGAAATTCACTGTGGTGTGTTTTTGTCGTTAGGTAAGTAGCTATCGATTAAGGGCTGCTGTTCTACCCTTTCATAGCTCCTGCGACCGCGGCCGAAAACCAGCACCAGTGCGATGCTGAAAACGAGAACGAAAGTCAGGAGGGCGAATATGGCCAGCCAGTTAATATTGGCGGCTTCTAGCAGGTACTTTGCCATGATGCTTACTTTTTAGTGGTGGCGGGTTCCGCCTTAATGTCCGTGCCTAATCGTTGGAGGTAAGCAATAAGCGCAACGATCTCGCGCTCTTCCAGCTCAGGATCCTCAACGCCATTTTCCCGCAGGTCTGCGGCAATTTCTCTTGCCTGCTCTTCCAGATCAGCCAATGCCTTTTCGTCGTAACCTTCCGGATAGGGGGTCCCTAAGGACTGCAAGACGCGAATTTTAGCCGGCAGATACTTCGTATTCAGCTTTTTCTCCAGCATCCAGGCGTAATCGGGCATAATACTGCCGGGGCTGGTAGAGTACGGATTTTTCATGTGCTCGTAGTGCCAGCTGTTCGGGTACTTACCCCCAACGCGGTGTAGATCGGGGCCCGTCCGCTTACTACCCCATAAGTGTGGCCGATCGTAAATGAATTCTCCCGACATGGAGTACTGTCCGTAGCGCTCCGTTTCGGAGCGGAAAGGACGAATCATCTGACTATGGCAGTTATTACAACCATCCCTAATGTAGAGGTCGCGACCTTCTAATTCAAGTGGACGATAGGGCATCACGGAAGCAATTTGCGGCACGTTCTCATCTACGACCACCATGGGGAATATTTCGGCTAAACCACCGATTAAAATCACTACGGTGGAGCCAACGAGCAACTGCACGGGCCGGCGCTCGATCCAGCGGTGCCAGTATTCGCCTTTGTGACCAGCAGGGCTTGCGGCCAGAGGTGGCGCGGCGGCTTCTTCGTTGTCCTTGAAGGTGCCTTGTTTGACTGTCTTGATCAGGTTATAGATCATCAGAACTACCCCAGCTACGTAGATGGTGCCACCGAAGGCCCGCAGGGCGTACATGGGCAGAATGGCATTTACCGTTTCGAGGAAATTGCCGTACTGTAGCATACCTTCGGGTAGGAATTGCTTCCACATAGCGCTCTGGGTCCAACCGGCCCAGTAAAGGGGAACCGCGTAGAAGAGTACCCCAAGGGTAGCAATCCAGAAGTGGACGTTCGCCAGCTT
>JBCDGT010000485.1:0-3906 GCA_038750915.1 Bacteroidota bacterium | reverse complement strand
TACGTTCGGCTGAACAACGCCCAGCTGGTCGATACGCTTCTTAAGGAGCTCGTAGGTAGAGGCTACTGCTTCATCGGCCTGTTCACGGAGGAGCAGGATAACCGAAGCGTCAGATGTTCCCTGAGGGATTTCATCACGGAGCGCATCGTTACGGCTAAAAATGGGTGCGAGAGTTTGGTTCCCGCGTACTTCTTGCCAGGCGTCGGCGAAAAGTGCTATGTAATCATCTTGGGCGTTGGCCTGAGCTTGGGAGGCTTTGTTGAGGGCATCTTCTAAAGTGGGGTCCTTGCTATTTCGGGCGAGATTTCGAATGAATTCTCTCAGGTCTACCTGGAGCACGACGGACATGCCGCCCTTAAGGTCCAGCCCAAGGTTGAGCTGTTGGGCCTTGAGGTCCTGGTAGGTGAACGATTTGATGAGGGGAATTTTGAAGACTGTTTGGTCGCTGATGCTATCCAAGTAAATGGCGCGCATCTTGCGGAAGTCTTCGCCTTCGGTCTCTCCTGATTCTTCCTGTGCGTATTCAGCGGCGTCGGCCTCCACGGCGTTCGTCGGAATAATGAAGAAATACTGGTAAGCAGTTACCAGGAGCATGACCACAAGGAAGAATTTGATTAATCCCTTGCCTTGCATAAGTGAGAAAATTTAAGGATCGTAAAGGGTACGACCCCTGGTTAATTGCGGGATCCGCCTAACCAGATCGGGGCGGACCACCACTTTAAAAAGGGTGAAGAAGTGCCTGACTATCAATAGGAAAGCGCTCCGGAGAGCGCTTTTTCATCGATGGCCAAGCCAACGCTTAAAGACGGAGCCTCCCAGTTCCGTGGTTTTAAGCGGCTGCAAATATACGATTAATGATTATTGAATAGCGATTCTTAGTTCTTGATTCTTAATCTGCCCGGCCAAGCAAGCAGCAAAAAAGCAAGCATTTGGGCGCGACCGCAGGTGCAAGGGTCTGGGCTATGCACCTTCCAGATGTGAGCGCACACGGAGTGTGCATTTACCGTTCATGGCACCTGCGGCCGCGGCTAAAAAACATCTGCTACGTCCGCTGCCAAGCCGACAAAATTGGTCATTTAGGGAGGAACCGGTAAAATCAAAAATCATTCTTCCCCTTTTATGCGTTATGTTGCGAGTGTGCATCCACTAATGGTCGGACCAATAGTTACTCGGCGCACCAAACCTTAGCGAGCTCCTGGCATCTCCTACTTTATCCATTTGGCCCATGCGATTACTTAGCTTTCTCTTTATTTTTTGTTGTTCTAGCCTGTCCCTTTTGGCCACCCACAATCGGGCGGGGGAAATTATTGTTCGTGCCTCTGGCGACTGTGCGGACATCAACAACCAACTGGAGGTATGTGCTACGATCATTACCTACACCGAAACCCAACAAACGGAGGTAGATCGGGACAGCCTGGACATTTCCTGGGGAGACGGTACCATTCAGACGATTGCCAGAACGTTGGAGCAAAATGTGGCCCCCGGCATCAAGCGGAATGAATACACCATGTGCCACCGGTACACGGGTTTTGGGCGCTATTTCATTAGCTTTCAGGACGCCAACCGCGTTGCGCGAATTAGAAACATCGTCAATACGGAATCGGTAAATATTCCTTTTAGTGTCCATACCGTTTACAACCTGACCAATCCACTACTGAACGGTTGCAACAGTTCGCCTGAGCTCACTCAGATTCCCATCGAAAACGCTTGTATTGGTTCCGTATGGACCCACAATCCTGGTGCCTTCGACGTAGACGGCGACAGCCTGGCCTTTGAATTTACTATTCCAGAAAGTGCCGCTCGGGTGCCCATTGGGAGCTATGTACTCCCCAATGCCGTAGGGGGAGGCATTGATGCCCTTTCCATTAACCCAACCACGGGACAGATCACCTGGGATGCACCCGCTGTTCCCGGAGAATACAATTTAGCCTTCCTCATCAAATCTTTCCGGAATGGGATTCCGCTGGACACCGTAGTACGTGACATGCAGATTTTTGTGACAGAATGTAATAATGATCCTCCCGAACTGGAGATTCCTTTCGAGGAGATCTGTGTTGTTGCCGGTGAGGTGATCGAATTCGACGTCATTGCTACCGCCCCACTTACCGATGTTGACCAAAGGGTTCGGCTAGAATCATCCGGTCGACCTTTCGACATCACCGGATCGGCGGCTACTTTCACCCCGGCAGGCAATGATTTCCAGGTTGACCCACTCACCAAGACTTTCCGATGGGAGACCAATTGCTCCCACATTAGTAACCAGCCTTACTTTGTGGTTTTTCGAGCCGAGGATAACTTTTTTGAGTTACAAGGCGTAGGCTTGCGGGAAGGTGGGCTTTCAACCCTCAAAACCGTCTCCATAAAGGTGGTCGCCCCACCTCCTACTGGCCTGCAAACCGTAGCTGACGACGAGTCCATTACCCTAAGTTGGGATAAGCCCTACGCCTGCGAGGATGAGCCCAATCCGAGGTTTCTGGGTTTTACCGTGTGGCGTAAAATTGGTAGTGACCCCTTCGTAGTGGATACCTGTATAACCGGACTAGAGGGTAGGGGCTACACCCTGCTAACGTTCCCTGAGATCATGGAGATGGAGGACGGTCGGTACGTCTACATCGATGAAGACATTGAACGGGGCCGAACGTATTGTTATCGGGTTGTCGCTCTTCTCGGTCGGCCGATCGCCAACCTGGGCCTGATTTTTGAGGAGATCGAGAGTATACCCTCAGAAGAAATCTGCGTGCAGTTGGCCCGCGATATTCCGTTATTGACTAAGGTCGATGTAGATAACACCGGCACCAACGACGGAGAAATTGATGTTTGTTGGCTGCTACCGGACCCCAATGCCCTCGACACGGTGCTGAATACTGGCCCCTACCGCTACGTCCTTAGCCGGGCCGACGGGCAAACGACTGAGCCAGGTGCCTTCAGTGAAATCGCTACCTTCACCTCCCAATTCTTTGGTGAAGCAGTTGACACTTGCTTTACCGATACCGGCTTGAACACCCAAGATCAAGCTTATTCCTACCGCATCGAACTCTTTGTTGAAAACGAAGGCGAGCCCATCGGTGAAGGCCAACCCGCCAGTAGTGTCTTCCTCAGTGGCTCCCCTACTGATCGAGCAAATGACTTGAGTTGGACAGCTACCGTACCCTGGGCCAACTTCTCCTACGACGTGCTCCGCCGTGGGCCGGGAGAAGCTGATTTTAGCTTAATTGCCACGGTAGAAACGCCCAGCTTCCGCGACGAAGGCTTAACGAATGGAGAAGAGTACTGCTATTTCATCCTGGCCTCCGGCAGCTATAACATCGACGATTTACCCTCTCCGCTATTGAACCGTAGCCAGGAATTTTGTCTGGTGCCACGCGATAATGTACCACCATGCCCGCCGGAGCTTAGTGTCACCAGTGTTTGTGATCGTGGGGTAGACTGCACCATCAGCGATAACCTCTTCAATACCCTGGATTGGGTTGCCCCCATCGACGTTTGCGGAGATGATGACGTTGCGGGTTATCGCATTTATTTCAGTGCGGGGCCTAGCAGCGATCGTACCCTGGTTGGTGAAATCAATGAAGCCGGACTCCTCACCTTCGATCATATGCCTGATGGCGGCGTCACGGGTTGCTACGTAGTTACCGCCTTCGATACCAACAATAATGAAAGCGATGCCAGTAATGAGGTCTGCGTCACCAATTGTCCGATCTACGAATTGCCGAATGCTTTTACCCCCAACCAAGACGGGCAGAACGATCGCTTTGTTCCCCGCGGTCGCTGCTTCATCGAACGAGTGGACATTAAGTTCTACAACCGCTGGGGCCAGCTCGTCTTTGAAACCCAAGACCCAGCGATCGACTGGGACGGCACCAACCTCAACGGCGACCAACTCGCTTCGGGCACCTACTACTACGT
>JBCDGT010000484.1:0-3906 GCA_038750915.1 Bacteroidota bacterium | reverse complement strand
GCCGGATTGGGTTCGTAAACGATTGAAAGATGCCTTGGGGCTTTCTAAGTACGACATGATTCCTGGCGCGCGTTACCACAATTTCACTGATTTTTTCAGCTTCCCCCTACCACCGGGGCGGGAAGACCTCGTCTACGAACAACTTCCGCCATTGCCCCACCCGCGGTTGGAAAAAGCTGAAAGCATTATGGGAGTAATGGAAGCCAGTGATTTGTTGCTGAGTTTTCCCTATCAGCAATACGATTATGTTCCGCAGCTGATACGAGAGGCGGCGGATCATCCACAAGTGACTAAAATCAGGATCACCCTTTACCGCGTAGCCGGTAAATCGGCGGTAGTCAACAACCTGCTTTACGCCCTCAAGCAGGGAAAAAAGGTAGAAGCCTTCGTAGAGGCCAAAGCGCGTTTTGATGAGGCCAGCAACCTTTTTTGGGGTAAAGAGCTAGAAGATGCCGGGGCATACGTCCGTTACAGTTATCCAGCGGTGAAGGTGCACACCAAGTTACTGCACATTCTGCGAAAAAAGGGGGATGAAGTACTACATTATAGTTACGTCGGCACTGGTAATTTCAACGAAAAAACGGCCAAACTGTACACCGACCATGCCTTGCTTACTTGCCGACCAGGAATAGGAACGGACGTCAGCCACGTTTTCCAATTACTACGAGGAAAGCTCATTTTACCTAATTGCCATCATTTACTTGTGGCCCCGTTCACCCTCGAATCTACCTTTACCGAACTGATTGACGCAGAAATAGCACAGGCCAAAGCTGGTAAAAATGCCTATCTCTTTCTTAAGATGAACAGTCTAGAAGAGGAGGGAATGATCGCTAAGATTCGGGAAGCGGCTGCCGCAGGAGTTAAGGTCCGGATGATCGTACGTGGTATCTGTCGCTTACTACCCGGACCAGAGGAGAACATCCAGATTATTTCCATTATCGACCGCTTCTTGGAACACGCTCGCATTTTCATCTTCGGAGGTGGAAAAGCAGAAAAGGTCTTTATAGGATCAGCCGACTGGATGAGCCGAAACCTTTTTCGCCGGGTCGAAGTCGTAACCCCCATCGAGGATGGCTTACTGCGGCTAGAGCTACGCAGAATCATGGATATGCAGTGGCGCGACAACCAAAAAGCTCGCATCATTTCCGCAGAGCGACTTAATGAATACCGTGACCTCAGTTCTAGTGATGGGCATTTCCGAGCCCAGACGGACATCTATGATTATTTTCAACGCCGGGAAGAAGTAGTGGTGGGTTAGAATTTTTGGTACGTTGGCACTTTAGTCTTTTGGTCCATAGGTCAGGAGCACTGACCTCTAGGTGCGCTTACCGTTTTGGTCTAATTATCCCTCCTTTGGCTCGCAACCCTATGGGAGAGAACTACGTTTACCAATTCCCACCGTTTCTAAAAGACTTCTTCCATCAATTTCCTGGCTCATCTTTCCTTATCTCACTTTGACCCCGACCTGATGGTTGGAAACTTCTTAGGTGATTTCGTTAAAGGAGCCGCCAGCAAAAAGCTTCCCGCGCGGGTGCAAACCGGAATTGAAATGCACCGAGCAATCGATTATTTAACGGATCAAAGCTTAGTAGTAAAACAACTTAACCGGCTGATCAGCTCCCGCCATGGTCGTTACTCGGGAGTGATTACGGATATTGGCTTCGATTACTTTCTCTGGCGTCACTGGGCCACCTTCGGTGCAGGTGATTTTGATCAATTCACCGCGACATGTTATCAGAGCTTATACGCCCAACGCGAGTACATGTCAGAACGTGTACAAGGCTACGTTGAGGGAATGGTCAGGGATGATTGGCTACGGCTCTACACGACCAAAGCGGGGATGCAGACTGTCTATCAACGATTGCGTCCAAGATTAAGTCGTCCAGAACTACTCGATGGTGTGGAAGCCGTTATTAAGGACTACGAGGCAGAATTCAACCAGACCTTCTTAGTCTTATTCCCCCGTTTGCAAACCCTCGCTAATGCCTACCGAACAGAAGCCTCCCCAACCGATAGACTTACGACTGACTCGCTTTAGCCCACAGCTAAACGTCAAACAAGAGGGGAATAAGAAATTGGTTTTTGGCACCATTCGTAAGAAGTGGCTGGTACTACAACCCGAAGAATTCGTACGCCAGTTACTCCTCCATTTCTTAATTGGAGACATGCGGTACAACCGAAATCGGATTACCGTGGAACGTGGCGTCACGGTTAACTCCGAACCCCGCCGCACTGACATACTAGTTTTTGACGTAGATATGCGCCCTTTCCTGCTGATTGAATGTAAAGCGCCTCAGGTAAAATTATCCACTGATGTATTTCGCCAGGCCGCCAATTATAACGGCCCGATCAAAGTGCCCTACCTGATGATCTCCAATGGGAGAGAAAGCTACGTTGCTGAAATCGACTATCAACAACAGGCTTACGCATTTTTGCCCATGGTACCGGAGTGGGTGTGAAAGACGCTACGTTTTTAGATGCACTTCGTGCTTTCAGAAGACCTTCGGCCTTTTAGAAAATTAGTGAAGTACTCCGCACCAAAAGGTCGCAGGCCATCTAAAAGCGCAGCGTCTAAAAAACCGGAGGTTGCCTAAAAGCGCAGCGCCTATAAGTAGTCATTACCTTTACGCAATGTCTTCTCCGCTCTTAACCGTCACAAAACTCAGTATCGCTTTTCTGGACGCTCCTCCGGTAGTGAAGGACCTGTCGTTCAGTCTACACCCCGGAGAGCGGATGGGGTTTCTGGGGCTCTCCGGCTCTGGCAAGAGTCTTACCGCGCTTGCGTTGCTGGGCTTACTGCCTTCCGGAGCCACCATTACCTCCGGTACAGCAACGTATTACCCGGAGGAAGGAGAAGCGGTTGACTTATTTTCCCTGACTGGCAATCAGTGGCAAGAAATCCGCGGTAAAGAAATCGGTTTAATTTTCCAAGAACCTCTTACCGCCCTCAACCCTACTCACCGGATTGAAAGTCAACTGATGGAAGCCATAGACCAATTCCGACCGGCACTCACGACTACGCAAGCCAGAAAAGACTACCTCACCACTTGGCTCAACCGGGTGGAGCTGGCTGAAGCTGATCACGAACGTATCCTGGCCGCCTACCCACACGAACTCAGCGGTGGTCAGCGCCAGCGCCTACTCATCGCGCTCTCCTTACTAGCTGAGCCTCGGTTTTTAATTGCTGATGAACCAACTACTGCACTCGACACCATTACCGAAGCGGCTATCTTACAATTACTCGACCGCCTTCGGAAGGCAATGAATATGGGGCTGCTCTTCATCACCCACGACTTGACGGTAATTGAACGAATCACCGATCGGGCCCTGGTATTGCAAAATGGGAATCTGATCCACCAAGGTAGCACAGCGGAAATTTTGGCCTTACCGAATGCAGGCCTAGGCGGTGGATTAACCAGCATCGATACGGATGAAAACACCAGTCAAGACCTTACTAACAATTCATCTTTAAAAGTCCTAGAAGTAGAGAAACTGAGCATTTCGTATCCGTCTCGCAAGACCTGGCCTTGGTCCAAGCCGGCCAATTTTCCAGTGGTACGCGACATTAGCTTCACCATCAACGCAGGGGAATGGGTTGCCTTAGTTGGCCCGAGCGGTTGTGGTAAAACCACTACGGCTCGGCACCTTGCGGGATTAGTCTCCGCCGACACGGGGACGGTAACTACCTCCGGAGAACGGCCACAACTAGTATTTCAAGACCCCTCGAGTTCTTTAAACCCGAGCCATTCCTTGCGCACCATTTTAACTGAGGTATTGCGTAACCAAGGTGGAGCAATAAAGCTGCAGCACAAAAGCAATGAATTACTGGCAGCGGTCGGCCTACCACCAGAAACTTATGCTAAGCGATTTCCTCACCAACTGAGTGGCGGACAGCGACAAAGGGTG
>JBCDGT010000483.1:0-3906 GCA_038750915.1 Bacteroidota bacterium | reverse complement strand
ATGCTAACTACTTTCCTGGCTGGGCAGATGACGGTGGACGTGACGAATAACTTGCCGGAAAGCTTGCAGGATATGAATCTTTTGCCCGAGCTTTCTATTCGCTTAGCGGATTTCCAACTCAACTATAATACCGAGGATGGCTTCGTGACCGAAGGCCCGAATGCTTCTACTTTTGGCTTTGGCCTCGAGATGCAAACTGATCTTTGTGGGGCTGCTTACGAAGGTCCCGTATTTGTTGACACCGATCAGCCGGACTATGAGTACGACATTGACGACATGGAGGGCCTCCTCCAAAATGGTATCCAACCCGATCCGGGGTCTGATGAAGCCAACAGTAACCAAGAGAGTGTCAGTGGCTTCCCGATCAGTATCGATGATTACCAGATTGACTTTACAGAAGGTAGCCTTGACTTGCGCCTTACGATCGGAGTTCACCTTTCGAATGCGGAAAACAACAGTATTTCAGGCTCGGCGACAATTGGCGCACGAAGTACCGTCAAGCTGAACGGCATTAAGATCAAAAAGGTAAGTTTGGACAGTCTCTGGCTAGAGTGCGTCTACGTTGGTACGGAAGAAAACCCGCTCGACTTCGATTTCATGACTATCTGGGGTGGGGTTTGTTTTCGAGATTACAACGGAGGGAAAGGCTTTGAAGGTGAAGTCCATCTTGGAATCGGGGATAATATGAGCCTGGACCTTGCCGCAGGCTTCGGGAAGTACGGCACCAGGGATGACGGAGATTTCGGTACGGAGGCTTATTACGGTTGGTGGTATATCGACGGTATGTTCCGGATGGACCCAGGGATTACGGTAGGACCAGTGACATTCAATGGCTTCGGCGGGGCGATATATTGGAATGTTGCGGCCCCAGACCTAACGTTGAGCATTGATGAAGTGATGGCCATGTCGGATGGCGGAGCACCGGCACCTCCGATCGATCCTTTCCCAAGTTATGGGCAACGAAATTTAGCTTTTCGGGCCAGTCTTTCCATTGTCAATCCCAAAGTGGTGGTGGTCGATCCTGAAATAGCGGTTTCCTGGCACGTAGAAGACGGCCTGCAAGCGATTACCCTAAATGGAGGCTTCTGGGTGGCAGCAACGGATTATGCTACCCGCGATGATAATGCCCGCCTGTGGGGAAATACCAGCACTGGCCTGAGTTTTGAATACGGAACCGATGGCAAGAAAAGAGTCGCCGTGGTCGGCACGAACTCCATCTACGCTAACATTATTCCCGACTTACTCTTTGGTGCGGGGCCGGATATGTTGCTGGTGAGCTCGGCCTTTGCCATGGGAAGTGAGACACTGTTCGATTATCCCGAACTGGACCACAGTGACCCCGATGATGTGTACTGGTTCTTCAACTGTGGCAACCCCTACGAAGGAAATATGGGAGGCATTAAATTCGAATTGCCGGGCTTCGATCTGGATGATGCAGATAACGATGGATCAAGCCTGGGCGCTTCCGCTTCGGCCAGCGTCGAATTCTATCTGATGACGGGGCAGAACGTACCCAGCGTTTTACCCGATCCGCCGGGTAGGATCGAAGAACTTTTTGCGATTATTGATAACCACGCTTCCGGGCAAGATGGTAGTAGTGGGGGGACAGAACCGGCTGACCGGGAAGACGAGCGCGATAGTGGTCCGGCGCAAACCGGTGGTGGCCTGGTCATGGGCGCACACGTGATGGCCTCGGCAGAAATCAATGCCGTAGTGTACGCCCGTTTTGCACTGTTGTCTGGCATGGACATGATGCTCTTTCAGTATCCACCGGGTACAACCTGCATTACGGAAGGTGGTCAACTGATCGACGACATCGGGATGAACGGCTGGTACGGAACGGGCCGGGCCTACGTAGGTATGGAAGGCGTAGTTGGTGCAAAAGGGAAAATATTAGGTAAAGAAATCGACGTGAGGATCATGCATTTGGTGGCTGCCGTTATGTTGGAGGCCGGAGGGCCGAAACCTATGTACCTAGATGGCCGGGTCGGTATCTACTATAATCTACTTAATGGCTTTATTGAGGGTAGTGCCCGAATGAAGATTGCCGTGGGGGATAAGTGCCAGCCCATTGGAGGGTCGCCCTTCGGTTTCCCGGTTATCGTGGAAACCAACCCCGCGGAGGGAAATACCGATGACATCACGCCCTTTATCCGTCCCAAAGTGAGCTTTTCCATACCCATAGCCGACAACCCCAATAACCCGGCCAATGATCGGATTATGCGTCTAACGGATACTGAAGATCGGGTAATCGAGCGCATCGGCTATATCCATGAGTTTACCATCCAACCAGTAGGGACAAATACACGAGCAGACTACAGCCGCGACCCGAACTACCCATTATTGGTAGACGAAGGCCGAGCTGCCCAGTACCGGCCTAGAGCCTTTATCAGTGGACCATACGGTGCAACGGGCCACCGCAATTGGCGGATGAACATCGTCATAAGAGCCAGAGAGAAATTAAGCGATGGACGCTGGGTAGATATTCCCGGGGAGAACGGTCAAGGCGTTTTTGAAGAGTCTAGAACAATAGATTTCCGGACGGATCCACTGCCAGACGAACTACCAAACTCCATGGTTGGTATTTCCAAGCCATTGCGTAACCAGCATTTCTTCCTCCAGAATGATATTGGCTACCGACGGGCGTACATCAAGGCTCGTCAACAGCTGTCTGGCACCTATTTTGCCTCTGAGGAAGGTGGCCGCCCCCTTGTCTATAAAGGAATCGTAATTGATGCGACGACGGGCGAGGAGATTAGTCGGACCAACGTAACCTATGCATCTGCGACCCGTACGGCAATTTTCAACTTACCCGTACTCGATAACGAAAAGGAGTACGAACTGGCCATCATCCGCAAAGACAATGGGCTACTTCAAGTGAATAGTACCAGTTTGATCCAACGTGAGTTAGTGCGTGAGGATGTGTTGGCTAATTACGCTGATCAGGACGTAAGTTCCGAATACGCCGTTAATGCGGATGTGGTCGACCTGAATACCGGTATCGACCTTTCCTATAACGAAAGCCTGATTTTTAAATGGAGCTTCCGTACCAGCCGGCATAATACCCTAGAGGAGAAAATGGCTGATGCCAGAATTACCGTATTTCCGCAGGCGGGTTACCAAAACCTGACGATTAGAGATTTCGAAGGTTTCGATAATTACGATATTTTCGGCAAAACGAAGGAGTTTGATACCAATACCGAAGACGAGGAGCCATTTCAGGCGCGGCCGCTGGTGCAAATCGCAGACCCCATGAGCAGTGACTTTTTTACGAATTTAGCGAAGCCTAAGATTGGTGACTTCCACGATTTGTATTACGAAGACTATGCGGCGGAACAGACGGGACTCTATGCGCTATTAAATACTTCTGGCATTCCAGGGTCTAATGGCGACCCATACGAAAGTAATCTAGAGTGGCCTTATTCCGTATTCCTGGAAATCCCTCTCAATTCCTATGATTACCTGACGCCGAACTTCGAATGGCAAGAGTACCTACCAGCCCTTGACTTGCAGGAGTTTGTCAGAGCAAGTGATCTCTTGGATAATACTGCCAACTCAATTGCTCAGGCCCCCTGGGGTAACCGTACGGTCCAACTTACCTACTACGTAACGGAGCACGTAATGGAAGATGCCGGGCTTACGGTCGATTTCTACGAGTACTGGCGCGACCGGATCATGAAACCTGAGGACCACGTAGAGAATATCTATTCCGCTGGCGAAGCGGTCAACGTACACCAGCCCGATACCCGTGTGGATGATTTAGCTCCCCTAGACCTTAAATACCTGGCGTTGGTCAATTCTGATTTGATTCTCGATCCCCCGGCTACCATCCTCACGGTGCAGGATATTGACGAGGCGAATAACCCGCCACCTCCACCTTCAGGGAACAATTACCTCGCGGCTGGT
>JBCDGT010000482.1:0-3926 GCA_038750915.1 Bacteroidota bacterium | reverse complement strand
CGGAGGGAATAATTATGCACGTTTGCGCTGCGGCATCGGACGCGACTTTCACCCAGGTCAGCAAGCTGATTATGTCCTTGGTGAATGGAACAACAAGGAAAGAGAAGGTTTACCTACCCTAGTCGACACTGCCGGAGCAATGGCCCTGAGCTTCTGCGCCCACGGACTCCAGAACACTATGAATAAATACAACCAGGGAAAGAAGAAGAAAAGCACGAAACCCAAGCCGCAAGAAGGAAGTTCTGACAAGTAGTTTTCGGGAAGTATTGACGGTGAAATCGCTTGCTTTCCGAATTTTGTATTGCTTTTTTGGCCAATATGTACCCTTTTATAGCCTGCATGCGTGTTCCCACACCGCCAAACAGTGTGTAGCCGCAACACAGTTGGTGATTCGCTGTTAGGAGGACGATGAAGAAAATCGCTTATCAGCAGCAAGTGACGGTCGTCGGTGCCGGTTTTGCCGGGCTTTCCGCAGCTTGCTACCTGGCCCGTGAAGGCTACGCCGTAAGGATTCTGGAAAAAAATACTGGCCTTGGTGGCCGCGCACGCACCTTTCACCACGAAGGCTTCCAGTTCGATATGGGGCCCAGCTGGTACTGGATGCCTGAGGTATTCGAACAGTTTTTCAATGACTTCGGTTCTTCGGCTTCCGACCATTACGAATTAGTGCGCCTCGATCCCAGCTACGAGATTTACTTTAGCAAGGAGGACCAAATGGAAATCCCCGCTTCAACTGAGGAGCTTTTCGCCCTCTTCGAGCGGTTGGAACCTGGTAGTTCTCCTAGGCTGCAGCAGTTCCTCGACGAAGCGGAGTACAAGTATCGGGTGGGCTTGGGAGAATTTGTCCAGAAACCTGGCCATAGCATCATGGACTTCGCTGACCTGCGGGTGATGAAGGCCGCGCTCAAGCTACAGATGCTCACGGACATGGCCACTTACGTGCGCAAGCTCTTCAAGCATCCACAATTGATCCAGCTACTGGAGTTTCCTGTACTATTCCTCGGGGCAACTCCCGGTAATACCCCCGCTCTTTACAGCTTGATGAACTACGCCGACCTAAAACTGGGTACTTGGTATCCACTCGGTGGCATGCATAAGATCATTGAAGGTATGGTGAGCGTGGCGCGAGGTTTAGGCGTTGAAATACATGCTGGTGCGGCGGTAGAAAAGGTTATTACGCACCAAGGGTCCGTTAAGGAAGTCGCTACTGCGGATGGGAAATCTTATGCTACCGATGTCCTCATCTGCGGAGCAGATTATCACCATTTCGAGCAAGAGGTGCTGGCGCCAAAAGATCGAGTCTACTCCGAGCGGTACTGGCAGAAGCGGACCATGGCACCCAGTAGCCTCCTCTTTTACGTAGGCCTGGATTGTAAAGTCCCTGGATTGCATCACCATACCTTGTTCTTCGATGCGGATTTTAACCGCCACGCTCACGAAATCTACGAGGCGCCTGCTTGGCCGGCTGATCCGCTGTTTTACGTCTGTGCTCCTTCGGTAACGGATCCCTCCGTTTCTCCAGCGGGCCAAGAGAACCTGTTCTTCCTGTTACCCCTTGCCGCTGACCTCGATGATACCAAAGAACGTCGGGAACACTACTGGAACTTGATGTGCGAACGCTTCGCGCAGCGTACCGGGGTGGACATCCGTACGCACGTCGTCTACCGTCGTGGTTTCGCCCACCGGGAGTTCAAAGAAGATTATAACGCCTTTCGTGGCAATGCCTATGGCTTGGCCAACACCCTTCAGCAAACAGCCTTTTTAAAACCAAAACTTCGGAGTAAAAAACTGGACAACCTTTGGTACACCGGCCAACTCACCACACCCGGCCCAGGTATGCCTCCTAGTATTATCTCTGGAGAAGTCGCCGCCCGTGACGTTCACCACACGCTTACGGGACTTAAAGATTTGTCTTCTTATCCTCAGCCCAATCCAACTCATGCTTAGTCTCTATCAAAACGTTTGCCGGGAGTGTGCCTCCCTCATTACCCGTCGTTACAGTACCAGCTTTAGCCTCGGTATCCGGGTGTTCGATAAGCCGCTACGGGCCCCGATTTACGGTATTTATGGTTTCGTGCGTTTCGCCGACGAAATTGTCGATACCTTCCACGACCAGGATAAAGCCACCCTATTGGAACGCTTCCGGCAGGATACTTACCTCGCCCTGGAGGAAGGCATCAGTCTTAATCCAGTGCTGCAGGCCTTCCAAGAAGTGGCCAATAAATATAATATTGGCCGAGACTTGATCGATCCGTTTCTCGATAGTATGGCCATGGACCTAGAATTCAGCCGTTATCACGACGGTCTTTACAAGACCTATATATACGGTAGTGCTGAAGTGGTGGGGCTAATGTGCCTTAAGGTATTCGTAAACGGTGACGAAGCGGAGTACGAGCGACTCAAAGAACCAGCTCGTGCTCTGGGCTCCGCCTTCCAAAAAATCAACTTCCTACGCGATATCAAAAGCGACTACGAAGAAAGGGGGCGCGTTTACTTCCCGGGGGTAAACTATAACGAGTTCACCAACGAAACGAAGCAGGCCATCGAGGCGGACATTAAGGCGGACTTTGACTTCGCCTACACGGGCATTAAGCAATTACCCAGCAGTGCACGCCTTGGGGTTTACTTGGCTTACGTCTATTACACCAAGCTTTTCCAAAAGATTCGTAAGGCGCCCGCCCGCAGGGTGGCGGACGAGCGCATCCGGGTTCCGGATAGTCGTAAGGTGTACCTACTAGCGAGTTCGGCGGTGAAGCATCGGTTTAATTTGCTGTAAGCTTTAAGGCTGGTCGGGCGAATTACCTACCTTGCCGACCGTAAAATCGATTCATGACGCGGCACTACGATCTCGCCATCCTCGGCGGCGGCCTCGCTGGCCTAAGCGCGCTCTACCATTTGGAAAAGGCCGGCAAGTTAGCCGGTAAGCGCATCGCCCTTGTCGATCCGGAAGGCCGTAAGTCTGGCCACGATCGAAGTTGGTCCTTCTGGGAAAACACCCCTGGTCCGTTCGAGCATCTAGTTTACCACCGTTGGCCCCGGGTAACTGTACACAATCTGGAGAAAAGCCTGGACTGTGATCTGGGAGACTACGAGTATAAATTCATCCGCAGTACCGAGTTTTACGATTACGTCAACGAAGTACTCGATGGGGTGGCTGGTCTAGAGCGAATTCAAGCCAAGGCGGATGAAGTCGTATCTACACCAAAAGGGGTAACTTTCAAAGTGAAGGGCCAAACTTATTCTGCCGATCTTGCCTTTTCATCTCTTCCCTTACACCTGCGGCCGCGCCAGATCAAACAACCTTACCTCGATCAGCATTTTCGAGGCTGGTTCATCCATACCGAAGAAGATGTTTTCGATCCGGAGGTAGCTGCGTTAATGGATTTTCGTACTCCCCAAAATGGAGAGCCTCGTTTCTTTTACGTGCTCCCAACCAGCGCCCGTAGAGCCATGGTGGAGATTGCCATATTTAGCAATAACCACCTAGTAACCGAAGAGTACGATCGTCTCATTGCCGACTACTTGCGCGATTACTGGACTACGGCTCCCTACACCATCGAGCATACCGAAGGAGGCAATATCCCGATGACCACCTATCCCTTCGTAGAACGTGAACACAACCTAATATATATAGGTATGCGCGGAGGGGCTACCCGACCAAGCACCGGCTACACTTTTTACGGACTACAACGGCAGCTTAAGAAAATTACGGCCACCTTTCCTAATCTTGGAAATATTTCGCCCTGGCCTCGTCGGCACATTCTTTACGATGCGACCCTGTTACGTATCCTGCAAGACCGGCGGCTGCCGGGAGATGAGGTCTTTGTCGATCTCTTTGACACTAATCCTCCGGAAAGACTCCTGGCCTTCCTGAACGGAGAAACATCCCTAGGGCAGGAAATCAATATTATGTCCTCCACCTATAT
>JBCDGT010000481.1:0-3940 GCA_038750915.1 Bacteroidota bacterium | reverse complement strand
GCGGACCAGTCCGTTCATGGTGCCAAACCAAATATTCCCGGCGGAGTCGATTACCGAAGCTCCAGTGGTTTCGCCACCAAGGAAGCCTTCAGGCCGACCGTAGTGGCGTAGCCAATCAGGTTGCCCATCTTGGTTGAGGTAAAGCCGATCGACGCCGCGTTCGGTACCAATCCAAAGTTCTGGGCGGTCAGGAGGCACGGTAAGTTGGAAGATATTGGTGGAGAGATCACGTTGTAATCGGCTCGGTAGGGGCACAAATACGGGATTTGATGCCCGTAAGTCGGTGTAGTAAAGGCCGTAGCCGGTAACCGCCGCCCAGAGTTGGGTGTTGCGGCGGAGAGCGAGGGCTTTGATGGGCGCTTCGGGGAGGCCCCTATTAGTACCATATTCACGGATTAAATCCGTAGAATCACTACCCCCAGAGCTAATAAAGTCCAAAACTTTACCATCTCTCGTTCCGAGGTATAAAGCGCCATTGGGCCCCTCGACAGCTGAGGTAAGCGTATGCTGCAACAAGCCTTTCTTTCGGCCATAGTGATGGATAACAAAGGTAGAATCCTGGTTTTCTATGCGAACAAAGCCATCGGAATAAGTAATGGCCCATATTTGATTGTACGTATTGCCACGAAACAGTTTAAGCATCCAGTCACTCGGCAATCCTGAACGCGTGGTTAATCGATCTACTCTTTGGCTATCAAGCACAATAATTCCCCGACCATCGGTTCCAAAGTAAACTCTTCCTTCGCCATCTTCAGTAATACTAGTAATTTTTACTCCCCTGGTGGGGTCCGCTACCGGAGGTTGGTGAAAGCCCGTCGAATCCAGGTACTGCATCCCCCTTTGGCTGGCCCCGATCCAGAGCCGGTCATTGGCTTGATGTAAAGCGTAGACCCGCTCACCGATGAGGCCATCGTCACGATCAAAATGCCGTAGGCCAGTAGGAATCATACGAGCGACACCTCCACCGGAGGTAGCGATCCAGGTGCGCCCCTGACGGTCATTCAGGAGGGCACGAATATTATCACGCGGCAGATTGGAATTCGTTTCGGTGTAATGAGTAACAATCGCGCCGTCAAGGTCTAGCAGATAAAGGCCACTACTCTGAGTACCTACCAAGTAGCGATCAGGAGTAAGCTTTACCGCGGCAATCGGCTGCGGCAATCCATTGGTCACTTTTGCCCACCAAGTTGGTTTGGGGTCGCCGATGGGTGCGGCATCACAGGCTTCCCACTTCTCTGCTCCGGGGCGGAGTTTGGCCATCCCGCGGCGAGTCTGGGCGTAGATGGTGCCTTCAGGATCATAACCAAGCTGTTCAATAAAATTATCCGGCAGCCCGTCCGCAATGGAGTAAGTACGAAATTCTTTTCCGTCAAAGCGGGCCACACCACCTCCCTGGGTCCCCGCCCAAAGGTAACCGTGGCCGTCTTCGGTCAGTGATGTTACTTGAGATTGGGGCAACCCATCTTCTACCGACCAGCTTAGGAAGCCGTAGGGCTGAGCGGCAATGGTGCCGCAAAAAAGGAGTAATATGACAAG
The DNA here is from genome assembly GCA_038750915.1 of Bacteroidota bacterium. Lineage (GTDB taxonomy): Bacteria > Bacteroidota > Bacteroidia > Chitinophagales > Saprospiraceae > Neolewinella. The sequence goes on along the minus strand of JBCDGT010000481.1, from coordinate 2,404 downwards.
TATTCGGAGGATAGCCCGAAGTTACGTTACACTTCCGCGCTACGAGCGTTCGGAGACAAATTTTAGGGAATTTGGCTGCGCTGCTTCCCTGAAATTATGCCTCCGACCGCCTTGATCGGAAAGCGGAGGCGGTCGGAACAATCATTTATAGCGTGGTAACGCTAAGCAAATGTTGGTCCGAACGCTCGCAGTGGATTTGATACGTTTGCTCAATTCTTTTATTTCAGCTTCCTACCCCCTGCAACCCGACCATTTACATCTTGGTTGCGCAAGCGCTTCAGGGGAATCATCAAGCTGGCGAAAGCATCACGACTACTTACCCGCCACTTTTTGCCACTATAGGTAACGGTGCCGTTACGACGGTTCCACTCACTGGCCCGTAGGGTGTAGCGGTTACCAGCTTTGGGATTGGGGCCAAAAACGAGAAAGTCTTCATCGCTGCGTTCGAAAGAAACGGCCATTAACTGCGTCTTAGGACTAAAAACGAAAACCCCGGGAGTATTCCGCTTAAACACCATTTGTTCCACTTCACGACCATCGATAATCTTCACCTGGCCATTACGGATTTCCGTGTTACCATCGCGAAGTTCTCGGGTAAGGATTAAATCTTCAGAAAGATAAAACTGGATACGCTTGAGGTCACTTTCTTGCCAACTTTGGTCTTCAATCAATCGCTGGGTTAAGGGGCTGAGTTTCGGTCCACAGCTAGAGAACAGTAGGCTAAAGAGAAGGAGAGCGGAGAGTAGTCTAAACATTTTACGCGGGTTTATCTGTACACAAATGACGCTGCCAGAGAGCGGTTAGTCTAATCCTTGGGTTTGCTTTAATGGGATTTTAACGGCCTTTGTTAAAATCCGTTTAGGGAAGTTGGCTATTCCTTAAGACCTTCCATCTTAAATAACATTAGCCGACCAATGCTCTGAGCACGTTCTAGCGCTAAATCAGCCTTTTCTCCTTGGAAATGTTCGGCTAGTGATTGTTCCCAAAGTAGCAGCCAGCGATTCATATGTTCAGCATTTAATGGTGACTTACGGGCTAAGTCCAGGTGTTTAAGCATGGGGTTCCCCCGGTACACTGCATTGCCTAGTAAGATACTCTCCCAAAAATCACAAATAACCGGAAGGTGGCCTGCGAGATCAAGAGCTACCACTTTGGTGAAAAAGTGACCGATAAGTGGATCGTGGAGTGCCTTGTCGTAAAAGGAAGCCACGAGAATGTCGATATCTTCACGGGAATGGAGTTCTTTCATTCTTGCCTAATTTGCTTCCAGTACAGCCCTGACGCTCCCTTTTAGTAAGAGTCGTCTTTTGGCTTCCGCGTAGGAAAGGCCCAGCGTTTCTACGATCATCTTTGTCCCTCGATCTACCAGTTTGGCGTTAGAAAGTTGCATATCTACCATCCGGTTGTCTTTTACCCGGCCAAGACGAATCATGGTCGTGGTCGTGATCATATTGAGGATCAGCTTTTGTGCTGTCCCGGATTTCATCCGGGTACTCCCGGTGACCACCTCCGGGCCTACGACTGCGACAATGGGATGATCGGCGTGTTCCGTAACGGGAGCGCCAGGGTTGCAAGTAACACAAGCCGTAAGAATACCCCGCTCCTGAGCGGCTTTAAGACCCCCGACTACGTACGGAGTGGTGCCCGAAGCAGCAATCCCTATCAGCGTGTCTTTATCATTGATGTGGTGAGCTTCCAGGTCCAGCCAGCCTTGCCCTTCCGCATCCTCAGCAGATTCAACGGGGTGACGTAGGGCGTGATCGCCTCCGGCAATTAACCCTACAACCCACTCTGGTGGCACACCGAAGGTAGGTGGGCACTCACTCGCATCCAGGACGCCCAAACGTCCACTGGTACCGGCACCTGTATAGAAAATTCGTCCACCACTTTCCATGCGCGGTACGATGGCCTCCACCAGCGCAGTAAGTTCAGGGATGCACTCCGCTACCGCCAAGGCGACCTTCTGATCTTCCCGATTAATGTTGGTGAGCAATTCGGCCGTACTCTGCTGTTCCAAATGGCGATACGGGCCGGGTTGTTCGGTGATTTTCTGCATAGGAGCTAAGGTAGTGGTAGCAGATTGATAGAAGATAGTAAGGCCAAGAAGTTCCAGGATCAAGCGAAGCCATAGTTGAATACGTTTGGCACCATCAAATGCCCACTACTCAAAAGCAAAAGCGGACCCCACCTCAATTTGACGGGGTCCGCTCAGAAGCGATAAGTCTTGATGGCTTACTCTTTCAAAATCTTTTCTGTCTCATCATAATCGACGCCCATTTCCTTAGCCATTTCGATGGCTTTCTTAGCCGTTTTTACGGCATTTTCCTGGTCTCCAGTCTTTTTATACAGCCACGCCAGGGTATCCATATTAGGGTAGTTGGCGTTGATTGCCACGGATTGCTTG
>JBCDGT010000480.1:0-3945 GCA_038750915.1 Bacteroidota bacterium | reverse complement strand
CTTCGTGCTTTCTCCTTTATAGTGGATAATCGTGGTTTCTGGGAAGTAATGGTTCTCGTACCCTCCCTTGAGAATTCGGTAAGAAAGATCGATATCTTCTCCGTACATAAAGAAGGCTTCATCCAATAAGCCTACCTCGTCTAGGGCTTCTCGGCGCATCCACATGTAGGCTCCGGCCAAAACTTCTACGGTGTTCGTTTCCTCCGCGGGCAAATAACCCAAGTGATAATGATTGAACCGCCGTGAGCGCGGGAACAGCCTAGCCAAGCCAAAGGCTTTAGTAAAAGCCACCCAAGGCGTTGGCAAGCCGCGCTTGCTCTCGGGTAAAAATCGCCCCGTCCCATCGATCATTCTGACTCCTAATCCACCTACCAGTGGGTGTGTCTCCATGTAATCGAAGCACTTGCGGAAGGTATCTTCCTCGACGACCGTATCCGGATTGAGCAACAAAACGTACTTACCCTTAGACCGGCGAATCGCTTGATTATTCGCCACCGAAAAGCCAGGATTACCCTTGTTTGCAATCAGCTGCACCCAGGGGAAGCGTCGCCGGACCATCTCCACCGATCCGTCCGCAGAATTATTATCCACCACCCACACCTCTGCCCGCAACCCTGCGACGGCCCGCTCAACACTCAGTAGCGCCTGCTCCAAAAAGTAGCGGACGTTATAGTTAACAATGACGACGGATAAGTCCATACCGGCCGCAAGGTACAGCCTATGGCTGGTAGCTGGGAGCTAGACACACTTTCCTGCTCCTAGGAGGCCAAAAGCCGTCCCAGTTCCCAGCTCCCAACCTATCGCATCAAAACGAAGTCCCCCTTATAGATTATCTTCTCACCATCGGTGAAGTGAACGGTAGCCGTATAGACGAACACCTGGGGATTCATTAGTTTACCGTTCAGACGACCATCCCAGCCGAAGTCGGGATCGTTTGGCAAGAAACGAGATTCGCCGGTCGCCGTACCAGTAGTAGCATCTATTTGTCCACCAGTATACACCGCTTCTCCCCAGCGATTATAGATGAAGAAGTCTTCGATGAACTCTACTTGATCAAGGTCACCTCCGATGAAAAAGACGTCATTATTGTTATCTCCGTTGGGGCTAAATGCTGTAGGGAAATAAACGGGGCGGTCTTTACGGACAAGTAACATCTCGCGGTCGGTGGCCGTACAGCCAAGTTCATCCACTACGGTTACGGAGATCATCTGCGTTTCCCGAGCCGTAAATTGGATGCCCGCCTGTCCGGCAGTTTTTAAGCTATCTGGCTGCCAGATTAAGGTATCAATTGGGTTGCCCCCGTTTACTGAAGCGGTAATGAGTATTTCCTCGCCGAAATTCACAAGGTTGCTGTCACCGGGGAAGCGCAGGCGAACGGTAAGTTCTTCCGGCTGGGTTAAGTCCACCACCACATTACTAAAACACCCGTTAGCATCCGTAACCTGGATATCATAAGAGGCGGGCGCTAAGCCAGGGAAAAGCGTGTTCCTGCCGCGATCTTCCCCATTAACCTGGAAGGTATATGGTGGCCTTCCGCCATCTACTCCAGTAACTAAAATTGCCCCGTCATCCGCCTGGAAGCAAGATATCTGGCTGAGTTCTACGCGCATAACTGGCGCTTCCGTCTCCGCGGCCACCTCTACCTCATCCGTGGCCGTGCAGCCGATGTTGTTGGTCACTTCAAGGGTGTAAATACCCGGTTGGCCAACGTCGATAATCAACTGATCAGCATCCATGATCATATTACTATCCTGGCTGGTCCAACGGTAAGTGTAGCCGTCTCCCATTTCGGAGTTAGATCCATTGAGACTCACCATCCCCATATTACAGGTCAGGGTTTCGGGTGAACCGGCGTCGGCGATGGGAGAAGCTAGTAATCGGACTTCTACTTCAGTTGCCGCGGGTGGACAGCTTCCTCCACTGACTACGTACGCGAAGCGGTAATCACCTGGGGCTAGGTTTGCGGGGTTAAGCAATCCTGTGTTCTGGCCATAATCACCGGCGGAAACATCACCAGAAATAATACTCCATACCCCTCCCGGGGTAGCACCAACGAGTAGCGTATTTAAATCTACCGTCTCCGCATCTCCTACACAACGCTCAAGACGCTCCACGGAGCCAATACCCGCATTATTAGGGGCAACGACGATGATTGCTTGAGCTGATTGGCTAAGGCATCCATTTCTGGTCACTTCAAGCCCGACAGAATAGGTACCCGCTGCGGACCAACTTAAGCTATAGCTTTGATTACCGTTGTCCACTACGGAGGCACCAGCAAAATCCCAGTTGTAACTAGCGTCTAGGTCTGGGGCATCCTCCAGCTGCAAACTCACCGCAAAATCAGCGCAGACCTCCGTATCAGAAAGGGTAAAGTCAGCTGAGGGAATAGGATTAATTTGCATGTTTAGTTCGGCGGCGTACTCACAAAGACCTTCCACCAGGTAGTTCACCGTAAGGAGGTGGTCACCTACGCCGGCAAGACTGGGGTCGAAGCTAAAGGTTCCGTCATTATTATCGACCACTCCAGGCCCTTGCCAAGTAGCCAATCCATCACCGTCGTGAACGCTAGGATTAGCTTCCAGTAACACTATGTTGGTTTCATCGGCACAAAAAGTAGTTTGCGCGGCCGCAGGTTCAAAGCTGATGGTTGGGCAAGAACGTGCCGCACAACTTATTTCTGTACTCGGTGCACTCAAATCACAAGTCGTGCCGCTCCGTACCGAACGAACCCGAATCGTCACGGTTTCCCCGAACTGCAATCCATTAACTAATAGCGAAGTTTCCGTCTGGGTAGCTCCGTAGGGGCCTCCGTTCAAACTTACTTGATAGCCTTCGGTCGCCTCCGCTACCGCTGGCCATTCAAATAAAACCCCGTCTAGATCTTGCCGGACGCAAGCAGGGGTCGGGGCGGCCAAGGTTGGGGTAACCTCTATGGTAATGGCGGTACTAGCCACACATTCGTTCATCGCCGTCACCGACACCGTTTTAGTTCCAGGAGTAGACCAAAACACTTCAAAGCGCTCATTGCCCAAATCAGTTATTTCTCCACCATCAAAATCCCAGGTATAGCTGACTGAGGGATCCAAGGGTACGCCTAAACCCAGGTCTACCGCCACTCCAGCACATACCTCTGTGGGCGTGTTAGCAATACTGACAATAGGCAGGTCCAGCAGGGTAATCTCCACACTATCACGAGAATCACAAATCGAAGGACCATCGTAGTCAACAAATATCCGGTACACCCCGGCGGGTAGACCAACCGGATTGAAGCGAGCATCCACGCCCTGGCCTTCCACCCCAACGCCACTCCAAGTAATAGCAGTGGTAGTACTACTGTCAGTGAGGACCGCCAACAGCGAGAAGGCTGTTTCCGTACCGTCTAAACACAAAGAACGATCATCCGTCACCGCTGTAATCACGGCACTTGGGCACGGTTCCGTAGCACAAACCAATGAACTTTGTGGAGCGTCGTTACAAGGGCCGGGGCCGATGGCGACTATCCAGAATTGGATGTCCATCTCCGGAAATAATCCCGAAATAGTATGGTTAGTAGTAGCAGCATCCACAGTAAGTGCTTCCCCGTTACTAGCTGTGAGCTGGTAGCCCGTAGCCCCCGGAACGGGGTCCCAACCAATGGATACGGACTCCGTATCCGAGCCTTCACACCTCAGCTGGGCGGCACCCAGAGGAGCAATGATTTCAATATCACGGGTCACGGGTAAACTCACACATCCGCTTATGTTACTTACTACGTTAGCTACCACTGATTTTGTGCCTGGCGTATCCCAGAGCACGAGAAAGTCATTATCATTTGGATCACCATCATCTTGCACAACACCACCGTCCCAATCGACGGCAATATCATCGTTAACCACCAGGTTCGTGCTGCCAATTAGCACCCTTACGGCATCCCCCACACAAGCGGGTTCAGGCTCAGAAATAAAT
>JBCDGT010000479.1:0-3958 GCA_038750915.1 Bacteroidota bacterium | reverse complement strand
GGTGATTTTCAATCGGTCCGTGAGATTGCCAACGCCGTTTCTGAGCCCGTCATCTGCGCTTTGAGCCGGGCGGTGAAAAAGGACATTGAATCGGCGGCAGAGGCGCTCAAAACTGCTAAGCGCCCACGGATTCATACGGGTATTGGCACCAGTGAGAGCCACATCCAGTATAAACTACGGACCACCCCGGAAAAAATCATCGAGCGAGCCGTAGCAGCCGTAAAGTATGCGAAGAGTTTCGTCGAAGACGTCGAATTTTATGCCGAAGATGCCGGCCGAACGGATAATAAGTTCCTAGCCCGTGTCATTCAAGCGGTCGTTGATGCTGGCGCCACTGTACTGAACATTCCGGATACCACCGGTTATTGCCTTCCCGACGAATACGGAGCTAAGATTGCCTATCTCCGCGATAACGTCCGGGGCATTCACAACTGTACCCTCAGCACCCATTGCCATAACGACCTCGGCTTGGCCACCGCCAATTCCATAGCCGGCGCGATGAATGGCGCGCGCCAGATTGAATGTACCATCAATGGTATTGGTGAGCGAGCTGGAAATACCGCACTCGAAGAAGTGGTGATGATTATGCGTCAACATGAGCACCTGGGCTTATACACCAACATCAACAGCAAGTTGCTCTTAGAAACCAGCCACCTTGTCAGTGAGAGTATGGGCATGGTCGTGCAACCCAACAAAGCCATTATCGGCGATAATGCCTTCGCTCACTCTTCTGGTATTCACCAGGATGGAGTAATCAAACGTAGGGACACCTACGAAATCATTGACCCCTCCGAGGTGGGCGTTGATGAATCTAAGATCGTACTTACTGCACGCAGTGGCCGAGCCGCCCTAGCGTACCGTTTCAAAAACTTAGGGTACAACGTTACTAAGGTGCAATTGGACGAGCTCTATAAAGAATTTCTCTCTATCGCTGACCGCAAAAAAGAAGTCGAAGACGCTGACCTCGAAATGATGATGGAAGGCGCGGCCGCTTAGCAGCGGATAGACGCTACCGCTTTTAGACGGCCGCGGGCCTTTTAGACGCGCTACGCGCTTTTACATTGCTTAGGTACTAAATCGGTTCCTTCACCTAAAAGCAGCGCACCTAAAAGGCCGCAAGGCTGTCTAAAAGCGTAAAGTGCGCCTAAAAGCGTCAGCATCTAAAAGGCCGCAAGGCCGTCTAACAACCCCAATATGGCCAAAACTCTTTTTGATAAAGTATGGGATGCCCATGTCGTCACCGAAGTTCCCGGTGGTAATCAGGTATTGTACATCGACCGTCACCTGATCCACGAAGTAACCAGTCCACAAGCTTTTAATGGACTACGTCGACGGAATTTACCGCTGCTGCGTAAAGATAGAATTGTCGCCACCGCAGACCATAACGTTCCTACTAAAGATCAGGACAAACCGATCGCTGAGCCCCTCAGCCGCAAGCAAGTAAGGATGCTAACCGAAAATTGTAAAGAATTCGGTGTAGAGCTATATGGATTGGGGCATCCTTATCAGGGCATCGTTCACGTTATTGGCCCGGAATTAGGCATTACCCGTCCCGGAATTACCATGGTTTGTGGGGATAGCCACACCAGCACCCACGGAGCATTTGGCGCTATTGCTTTCGGTATCGGCACCAGCCAGGTAGAGCAGGTAATGGCTACCCAGTGTTTACTCCTTACTAAACCCAAAAAGATGCGCATCAACGTCGAGGGGCAACTTGCCCCCGGCGTTACGGCCAAGGATATTATCCTTTACGTTATTTCCCAATTGGGCACTGGCGGCGGTACGGGCTATTTCGTGGAATACGCCGGCTCCGCCATCCGTAACCTCAGTATGGAAGGCCGCATGACCATCTGTAACATGAGCATCGAAATGGGGGCTAGAGGTGGCTTAATTGCCCCCGACCAGACCACCTTTGACTACCTAGAAGGGCGAGAATTCAGTCCTAAAGGAAAAGACTGGGAGGAAGCGATCACTTACTGGAAGACCCTCCCTACCGATGCCGATGCCACCTTCGACGTAGAACATACCTACGCAGCAACCGACATCAGCCCCATGGTCACCTATGGTACCAATCCGGGTATGGGAATGGGCGTCAAGGAGTCCATTCCCGTCACCAGTGACCTGCACGGACAAGCCTCGCTGGCCAAAGCCATGAAGTATATGGGCCTACAAGTCGGTCAGCCCCTTGAGCATCAGCCCATCGACTACGTCTTCATCGGTTCCTGCACTAATAGTCGGATCGAAGATTTACGTGCTGTCGTTAGCCTGATCGGCGACCAGAAGGTAGCCGAGACCGTAACGGCCATCGTCGTCCCCGGCTCCCAGCAAGTCGCCAAACAGGCCATCGCCGAAGGCTTGGATAAAAAACTCATTGCCGCCGGCTTCGAGTTCCGTGGCGCCGGCTGTTCCGCCTGCCTCGGAATGAACGAAGACAAGGTCCCTGCGGGCAAGTACTGCGTCTCTACCTCCAACCGCAACTTCGAAGGCCGTCAGGGTCCTGGTGCTCGGACGATTCTAGCCAGCCCGCTTACGGCGGCCGCCGCCGCTATTACGGGTAAGGTGACGGATGTGAGGGATCTGGTGGAAATATGAAGTAGGAAGTCTGAAGTTCGAAATATGAAAGTCGAAAAACCAGCAGCATACAGGAGAATGACTCCTCAAGAATTGGAGGATAGGTTAATTCGGTACGCAGTACGCTGTACTTTACTTTGTCGCGAACTTCCAACTAATCAATACTTCGACGCCAAACACGTAGCAGGTCAGTTGATAAGATCGGCTACTCACCCCGCTTTCCACTACCCGGAAGCAAGGGCGGCAGAATCAACTAAAGACCTTATTCACAAACAAAAAGTGCTGCTAAAAGAACTAAGAGAATCAAAAGCACAACTTACCTACATCGAATGTATGGCGTACTTTCCGGTTGGTCAAGTCACCGATCTACTAGAAGAAGCTAATCAGTTGGTAGCCATTTTCCTAAGCCCAACTAAAAAACTAACTAGTCGGATTTAATCTGGATAGCATTTTACTTTTCTACTTTCAAACTTCGAACTTCACACTTCCAATTTTCCCATGAAAGCTTTCAAAAAACTCACCTCCACCGCCGTCCCGCTTCCCATTGAGGACGTTGATACCGATCAGATCATTCCCGCTCGCTTTCTCAAAGCGGTAACCCGTGATGGTTTTGGCGAAAACCTTTTTCGCGACTGGCGCTACGATAAAAACGATCAACCGAAAGAAGATTTTATCCTGAACAACACTCCTTATTCCGGAGACATACTAGTAGCAGGAGCCAATTTTGGCTGTGGCTCTAGCCGGGAACACGCCGCCTGGGCCCTAGGAGATTACGGCTTTCGGGTAGTTATCTCTAGTTACTTTGCCGATATTTTCCGGGGAAATGCGCTCAATAATGGCATCTTACCCCTGGTGGTTAGCCCTGGCCTGCTGGATGAAATTTTTCGGTCCATCGAAAAAGATCCTAACGCCCAATTTACCGTAGACTTGGAAGCCCAAACCTTTAAGAACGAAACAACCGGCACCGTCTCTACTTTTGACATCGACAGCTACAAAAAAACCTGTCTATTGAATGGGTACGACGATATCGACTACCTGCTCAGCCAGCGGGAATTGATCGATGTTTTCGAGGCCGGTCGTAAGGACTTTTCTTTAGTGTAACTTTGCGCGCCCGCAGGTGGTCACTGAGCTTGCCGAACGCGTGCAAGGAAATAATAGAATGATGGCAATGAGTGGTGATTGAAGAAGGGAAAACGGAATTTAGAAACCTCATTCTCCCATTCACTTATTCTTCCATTTCACCTTCACTCCTTCCAGCATTAATTCAATCCAGCATTCCCCCAGAAGAACTACATGAGTAATTTCAATTTAGCCGTCTTAGACGGAGACGGCATTGGCCCGGAAGTCATCAAGCAAGCCATTAAGGCGCTTAATCAGATTGGCGAAT
>JBCDGT010000478.1:0-3962 GCA_038750915.1 Bacteroidota bacterium | reverse complement strand
TCCCGAACTCGTAGCCTTTAATGCGGTCTTCCCGCACCACTTTCAGTTGCAGCAAGCGCATCTGCAATAGGAATAATTCCTCGAATTTCAGGCGGCGGGTAGCGGCATCTAGCTCCGCCTGGCTGGTAGGCAAATGGATGGCCTGCAGCGCTTGGCGGCGGGGCATGAGGCGAAGCTCCTGCACCAAATTTTCGGGAATAATTTCGGGTAAATCCTGCGGCGACAGCTGCTCGAAAAGCGCGCGAATCAGCTTGCGCCGGCCGCGGGGGTCGAGGCCACGGCGGTTTAGTTTTTCGGTACTGCTGTAGACAGGCTCAAAAGTAGAGACCGTCTCGCCGGCCCGTTTACTGGCCAGTTCCATTTCCGGATGGGTGATGCTGAGGCGGCCGTTGAATTCCTGCACGGGGCCGTAGCAGATGTATTCCTCCCCGGGCACAAAAATGTTTTGCAGTACGTTGATGCCTCGGAACCAAACGAGCTCCAGGCTGGCGTTGCTCTCGTCGCGCAGGCGGCCGGTGAGGCGCATCTTGCGGCCGTCGCCACGTACGTTCAGTGTAGTTAATTTCCCTTTCACTTGTACCGCCCCTTCGTTAGGGATGATGTCGATGATGCGATGAAACTTCGTGCGGTCGACGTAGCGGAAGGGGTAGGCGTAGAGGAGATCGGAAAGGGACCTAATATTTAGCTCCTCAAACAATAACTTCCTTTTCATCGGACCGATACTCTTTAAAGCGGCGATAGACGAATCAAGAAAGGGTTTGATATGACCTGGTGTTGCCACGGATTACTTTTCAAACAATTTGCGCTAAGATAAGTGGTTTTATGGTTAGTAGTTGGATAGTTGTTAATAAAACGGTTATCTCTTTTCTCGGATCTGGAGATCCTCAGCCCATTGACGTTATTTGGGCGCGGCCGCAGGTGCAATGAATGAAGCATTTCTATATCCGCATTCGCTCATTCCGTCCTTAATCTTTAATTATATAGATTCGTAAGCCGTAGATTTAAGGGGCGAGCGGGTAGGTAGGCAACTACCGTCCGTTTCCACACGTTAGCTATCCTAAATTCCCCAATTTATGCAATCCAAACGCCAACTCCAGGTCGCCGAGATGATCAAGCGCCATTTCAGCATCGTGTTGCAGCAAGAAGGTTCTTACATCTACGGCCCCGAGCCCTTAGTAACGGTTACCGAAGTGCACCCTACCCCCGATCTGAGCCAGGCGAAGATTTACCTGAGCATCTGGAACACCGAAAACAAGCAGGCCGTCATCTTACAAATGGAAGAAGACCACCAGCGGCTCAAATCGGCCCTCGCCTACCGGCTCAAGCGGCACATCCGCCGGATTCCGGCCATTGATTTTTACATCGATGAGACCCTAGATGAAATGCACCGGGTAGACAACCTTTTTGAACGCTTAGAAGAAGAAAACCAACTGCCTAGAGAAAAAGAAGAATGAGACTCCGTCTAAGTTACCGGCCGTAAGTTGGTCTGTGTACCGCCTGCTTCGCCTTGCGAAATACCCATTTGGTAGAAGTTTTTCGCTTACTTTAAGCTACCGGTATATTTTAACCTCCAACAACCCGCCTCTTGCAACTTGTAACTAGAAAATCATGCTCAGCAAACGCAACCTTAAGAATGTCATCCGGTGGCCCCTCATCCTGATGGCAGTGATTTGGCTGGTCTCTTTAGCCAACCTCTACCTGTTCAATGGTTCGTTGAGCTTTTACTATGGACTACATACTCGGGAAATTGCTGGCCTGCCGGGCATCATTGCCGCTCCGCTTCTGCACAGCGGTTGGCCACATTTGCTGAGTAACTCTTTCCCTTTCCTAACGCTGACCGGTCTAATGGTTTTCTTTTACCCAAGGCTGTGGCCCCGAGTAATGACGACACTCTGGCTCGGTACTGGTGCCTTGGTGTGGGCCATGGGCCGCTCAGTTACGCACATCGGCGCTAGTGGCGTTGTCTACGCCCTAGCCGCCTTCCTGGCCTTCAGTGGTATTTTCCGACGGGATTTTCGGGCGGTGGTCGTTTCGCTGGTCGTTTTATTCTACTACGGCGGTATGGTGGTTGGTATTCTTCCAGGCCAAGAAGGCATCAGCTGGGAGAGCCACCTGCTCGGCCTCGTCATGGGTGCTCTGGCGGGGTGGATGTTCCGCGGAGAACTTGAAGACCACGAGATCGAAACCAAACGCAAGGCGGCCGAACGCCGAAAAAGCGATCCTAAAGAGCATTTTCTCGAGCCCGACCAGTTTACTAAAACCAAGGACGAACGCGCCCAGGAAGCCTTCTGGAAGCGCCTGGAAAAAATGAAGGAAGAAGAGAAATTGGGGCGGTGAGAAGGTGGATTGTCAAAGAAGTCTTACATTTGTAGTATTAAAGCAACCTTTTCTCCCCTCTAGCCGTATTCTGACATACTACTGCCGGGCATTAGGAGGTTTCTCTTACCTCCCTGGCCGTATCTTTGCGCCCCCAAAGACAGACAATTATGTTCTTGTTGAAAAGACTACTCCTTCTTCTCCCTTTACTCTTCTCGCTGAGCCTAAGCGCTCAATTTGCCAGCCCTATCACCTGGGAGTTCGCTCACGAGCGGGTGGAAGGTGATGTTTTTAAGCTCGTGGCTACGGCAACAGCTGAAGAAGGCTGGGCGATTTATAGTCAGTATACTCCTGACGGTGGCCCGGTCCCAACTTCCTTTATCTGGACGGAAGGGGAACATTACGAACTAGTTGGCAAATCAGTAGAGGACGGCCACCTTAAATCAGGTATGGACGACCTCTTTGGGGTAGACGTGATGAAATTCCTGAGCGACGAGCCAGTCACCTTCACCCAGCAGGTAAAAGTCAAAGACTACAGTCAGCCCATCGAATTAATGGTAGAATATATGTGCTGCGACGACGAGCAGTGCCTGCCGCCAACGGACGAGGTATTCACTTTCAACCTACCGCCTCCTGGCCCCAAACAGGGAGCAACGCCGCCGCCTACTGCCGCAGAAAAGGAAGGGCAGAAAATGCAATTGGAAGTATCCAAGATGGAGGAAATGGCGGCGGCAGACGAAGACATCGCAGAAGATAGTGCCCCTGAGCAAGTGCCAGCTACAACAACCACTGCAGCACCCGCGACCGCGCCGATACTAGCTACCTATACCGCTAAGGGCACCCCTGCCACCGCTGAAGACCCCGTAAGCTGGACCTTTACCGCCGAAAAACTGGCCGAAGATCGCTACCACGTGAAGATGATCGGTTCCCTCTCTAGTGGTTGGACAGTATATAGTAAAGATGTAGACCCTGACGTAGGCCCGGTTCCTACCGAATTCCTGGTAAATCCAACGGAAGGTGTTACCCCACTAGGCGAAGCTAAGGAGACCGCCAAGTATTTAAAAGTAGCCTATGATCCCGTATGGGATGCGGAGATTGCAAAAATTATTGGTGGCCAGGTTGTCTATCAACAAGAAGTCTCCGTAGCGAATGCGAAAAAAATCACTGGCTTCGTTTATTACCAGACTTGCGACGACGAGATGTGCTTCCCGCCAAAGGAAGTCCCCTTCGAGTTAAACTTGACGGGGCCCACCCCAATCGCCAGCATCGATGGCTTGACGGGAACAACGCCGCCTCCAGCAACGGGTAGCCTCCCTTCCTCCCTACCAGCCAGTGAACTAGGGATTACGGTCCCTTTCGATCCTGAGCCCGTGGGCATCTGTAGCGAAGGAGCCGCTACTACGGCCAATCAAAGCCTACTTTCCGTTTTTGGCCTGGGCATTTTAGGGGGCCTCTTCGCCCTGATCATGCCCTGTATTTTCCCGATGATTCCCCTCACGGTGAGTTTCTTTACCAAAAGTGGAGGCAGTAAAGGGGAAGGTATTCGTAAGGCCGGTCTTTATGGCTTCTTCATTTTCCTGATTTACGTGTTATTGAGTGTCCCCTTCCACGTGCTCGATGGTGTAAATGCCGACATCCTCAATACG
>JBCDGT010000477.1:0-3966 GCA_038750915.1 Bacteroidota bacterium | reverse complement strand
GGGTAATCGATGTTGAGTACCGAGGCCATCCATACCCCTCGCAGCTCCCGGCTGGGGGTGTCACTGGTGCTGGCAACGGGTAATTTGACTTTGGGGGCGCGCACGCAGGTGCAGAAAAGGGGTAAAAACAGCAAGGCAAGGAGCCGCGAAATGTCTTCCATACTTCCAAGTACCGACAAATTCTCAACATATCCCACAACATTGTCTTGTCACTACAACTAACTCCCAAATGATTTCCTAGATTTGGGGGCTTTTTGGACTATTCGTTCATTTTAAGGACGAAAATGACACTTACTTCAAGCTTTTTCTGCTAGGACTTTTCGTCGCATTTACACCTCATTGCCCTGCTCTTTTAATCATCGGAACGCGTTGTACCGGGTTTAACCCTGCTGCCTTTCCACTACCGCTTTTTACTAAGACTAGTGAACATGAATAGAATCTTTACCTTTTTAAGTCTCTTGTTACTGAGTGTTGCACTGATGGCACAAGACGACGGCCAAGCGGCTATTACCTACCTGCAAACCAAGCACGCGGACCTCGGCCTCACCGCCGCGGATGTTTCCGAAATGGAGATTACCGACAACTACGTTTCCGGTGGGATCCAACACGTTTATGTGTTGCAGCTTCATCACGATATTCCCGTGCACAACGCCCAGTTTGCCCTCCACTTCCGCGGCCCCCGCTTAGTGGCCAGCATTAACGACTTCGTGCCAAATATTGCTGATTTACAACTCCCCATTGCACCTGCGGTCAGCGCCCAACAAGCGGTCAATGCTGCCGTTAGTGCCGCTACCGAAACACTCGGAGCCGTACAGGCCATTGGCAAAGAAGGAGACGAGCTATTGTTCCGGCAAGCAACCGTTTCCCCTAAGCCCATCAAGGCTAGTTTGGCTTACCTGCCCGGTAAGGAGGGTGTTCGTTTAGCTTGGCGAGTCTACATCGACCAGCACGCCCAGCACTCCGACTACTGGGTAGTTATGCTAGACGCCACCGATGGCCAGGTGCTTGACAAAGACAATCGAGTACTGAAGTGTGACTTCGGTAGCCCCGATCACCAACACAACCTAGGGAATGCCTGCGCTAATATGGACCCAGAATTACCCATTTCCGAAAAACTACTTAGCAAAGTACTTGCTGATGGCGCCAAATACAACGTATTTCCTTTTGGCGTTGAGTCTCCTGCTCACGGAGAACGTCGCCTGGAAGTTGATCCTGCCGATGACGTAGCGAGTCCTTTTGGATGGCACGATGTAAACGGTGTAGAAGGCCCCGAATATACCATTACTCGTGGTAATAACGTCTATGCTTACCTCGATCGGGACGACAACCCTAACAGCCCAGATACAGATATCATTGCTGACGGTGGTGACAGCCTCACCTTCGACTTTTACTACGCAGATGGAGAAAGTCCTGATACCATTGCACGAGCAGCTACGGCGCAGCTTTTCTATCTTAATAATATGGTGCACGACTGGCTGGTCCACGCCGGTTTTGACGAAGCCTCCGGAAACTTCCAACGCAATAACTACTCTGGTGCCGGTGAAGACCGCGACCACGTATTGGCGGAAGCTCAAGACGGTTCTGGCACAAATAATGCTAATTTCTTTGGCCCACCCGATGGGCAAAGTGGCGTCATGCAGATGTTTCTCTGGACGGCTCCTTCCCCACCAAAGCTGACCGTCAATAATGGAGGTGGTCTTGCGGGAACTCTTACGACAGGTGATGGCCTTTTCGGCCCTTCCGTTCCGGATACTGCATTAGTAGGCCAACTAGCTATAGCTTTAGACGACACCTTTGATCCCCGCCTTGTATGTGCTCCCGCCGTCAACAGCGATGAGATCGGTGGTAAGATCGCCCTTATCCAACGGGGAGAATGTAATTTTGAGAACAAGGTATATAACGCACAACTGGGTGGCGCCATCGCCGCCATTGTGTGCAATGATGCTGCCGAAGGTACCGAGCGTGGCGGCATCGTCAATATGGCGGATGGAGATGAAGTACTTGATGTTACTATACCCAGTTTGTTTCTGACCAGAGAAAGTTGTGCCCCCATTCTCGCCGCCGTAGAAGCTGGCGACAGTATCTCCGTCACCTTCCAAAACCGTACTCCTGCCCCCATCGATGGAGACTTCGACAGCGGTATCGTTGCCCATGAGTATGGTCACGGTGTTACGCTCCGACTAGTAGGAGGGCCGGGCAATAGTGGCTGTCTTAGTAATGACGAGCAAATGGGAGAAGGTTGGTCCGACTTTTTCTCCATAGCCTCCACCCCACAGACTAACGTAGAGACGCCCGACGGAACGGAGCCTCGTGGCATCGGAAACTTTGCCATTAGCCGCGACCCCATTACTGGTCCCGGTATCCGTTCGCAGCCCTACTCTACTGACATGAGCGTCAATGATAAGACCTACGACAGCGTCATCTCCGACGGTTTCGCCCCGCACGACCTAGGCGAAACCTGGGCATCAGCACTCCTCGACCTCTACTGGGCACTGGTGGCTCGCGATGGCCTTGATCCTGATTTGATTAGAGGAACAGGCGGCAACAACCTAGCGGTTAAACTTGTCGTAGAGGGCTTGAAATATACCCGTTGCAACCCTAGTTTAATTGATGGCCGAGATGGTATCCTTACCGCCGACGAAGTACTCTTTGACGGAGCCAACAGCTGCCTTATTTGGGAAACTTTCTCCCGTCGTGGTCTCGGCTTCTCCGCCAGCTCCGGCGACCGTGATGATCGTACGGATAACATACAAGCCTTTGATATCAGCCCTTACTGTATCGGTGGCGTCCAACTGGTGAAAACCGTAGACGAGCCCACCATCAATCCGGGCGAAGGGGTCACCTTTACCTTGGAAGCTACCAGTTACCGGGATGGCCTGACCAAAGGAGTCGTTATTACCGATGTGATTCCCGACGGGATGACCCTCGACGAGAACTCCATCCGAGGCGCTGATAATTTCACCGTTGATGGTAATCAGATTACCTTCTCCCTGGGAGAAATGGAATTCGAGGACACAGAAACCATTCTTTACTCCGTATCCACTGACCCCGATTTGGCCTCCATCCAAAGCTTCTTCGACGATGCGGAAGACGGAGACGACAACTGGGAGCTAGAAAACCCCGTGGGCAATACCCTCTGGGAACTCAACGACACCACTCCCTATGCTGGAGAATTCGCCTGGTTTGCTCCTAACGTTGCCACCGAGCAAGACCAGATCCTGCGCAACTTCGAGGCATTCGAGATTACGGGTGACAAACCCGCCTTGCGCTTTTTCACCAAGTACGATACGGAGCCCCGTTGGGATGCGGGCATTGTAGAAGTTTCTGCTGATGGAACCACCTGGGATAAAGTCGATGACAAGTTCCTTCGGGGAAGCTACCGGGGTGAAATCGACTCTCGTGGTACGGATGCCCTTCAAGGCGTCAACTCCTTCTGGGGTGCTGTTGGTTACCGAGATATTGTCATCGACCTAAGCGATTACATTGGCCAAAATGTATTTGTGCGCTTCCACTGGTTCTCTGATGCCGCCGAAAGTCGTCGCGGCTGGTGGGTTGATAACATCGAATTGCTGGACGTAGTCAACTACGATGGCCAGGCCACCCTCACTTCTGATGAGGGCGACAACTGGGTCACCGAAGTCGGCAACCTTGGCGTTCTCGTAGAAAGCAGTGACATCGTAGATAATACCAACGATCCGCGCCTTGGCCAAACGGAAGTTACGGTATTCCCCAACCCCGCTAATGACTTTACCAACGTTCGTATCAGTAGCGAGCGTCCCGGAAAGGCCAGCCTCCAGCTCATCAGTGCGGATGGCCGGATGGTTTACGATCAGACGGTAAACCTCCTTCCCGGCACGAGTACGACCAGAATTCCGACTGATCAACTTCCTGCTGGCGTTTACCTGGTACAAGTGGTTGGTGCCAACCGAGTAAGCACTACTAAGCTGACGCTTAGGTAGTAAAAGG
>JBCDGT010000476.1:0-3970 GCA_038750915.1 Bacteroidota bacterium | reverse complement strand
TCCAAAAAGTGAGACACTGTCTCACCAATTGACTTGGTCCCATTACTTTGAATTACTAAAGATCGATTTTGACAACAAACACTCCTTCTACGAAAAGCAGTGCGAAAATGAGCGCTGGTCCGTCCGCCAACTAAAACGACAGAAAACGAGTGGTTTATATGAGCGCTTAGCACGTTCTAAGAATAGGGAAGAGCTATTGGAGTTAGCAAATAAAGGCCAACATGTGGTGCGGCCCCAAGACCTGCTGCGGGAACCCTACGTACTGGAGTTCCTGAATTTGCCTGAGCAAAACAGCTTACGGGAAAGTGAGTTGGAGCAGCGTCTCATTGATCATCTCCAATCTTTCTTGTTGGAGCTGGGCAAGGGTTATGCCTTTGTTGGTCGTCAGTATCGCATTACCATTGGAGATGATCATTACTACATAGATCTGGTTTTCTACCACTATGTCCTCAAATGCTTTGTCTTGGTCGACCTGAAGACAAGCAAAGCCAACCCTGGAGACGTTGGTCAAATGAATATGTACCTAAGTTATTTTGCTAGCGAGGAATCGCGCGAAGATGATAATCCTCCGGTTGGGATCGTCCTGGCACCCAAACAGAATGAGCAAACTATTCGCTTTGCGCTGGAAGGTATCCCCAATCAGTTACTAGTGAGTAGGTACCAAACTTACCTACCTTTGGAAGCAGACTTACGGGCGGAAATAGAAAAAGTGCTGGAAGAAGAGTAGCACCACTTATTATTCCCAAGAATACCACAACTACGTCACAAATACCTCATCCGGCAAACCAATTCCTACCTTTAGGTCTTTCCTAAGGAAATACTAGTATCATGCTACGAGTCTTGTTGGTAGAAGATGAAGAAAACATCCGGGAAACGGTTAAGCTAAACCTGGAAATGGAGGACTTTGAAGTAGTCACCGCTGCGGATGGTCGCCAAGCTTTGAAACACGCACAGGGGCAGCATTTCGACGTTATGATTGTCGACGTGATGTTGCCAGAGGTAAATGGATTCCAGGTCGTTGAGCAAATTCGGCTTACTGATCGCGAAACCCCGATCATTTTCCTAACGGCAAAGGACCAAGCTCAAGACCGAATTCAAGGACTTAAGAAAGGAGCGGACGATTACCTCACTAAGCCTTTCGTGTTCGAAGAATTGCACCTGCGTTTGCGCCGCCTTATTGAAAGGACTAGCAAAAACCCTGAGGTGAAACCTGAATTATTCACCTTCGGAGCTAACAAAGTGAACTTTGCTACCTACGAGGCGGAAGGTAACCAAGGCGCTTTTACCTTGACTAAAAAAGAGGCGATGCTGCTTAAATTACTAACGGACCGGCGGGGGGAGGTGGTTAGCCGTCAGCAGATATTGCAATCCGTTTGGGGATATGATGTGTACCCCAGTACTCGGACTATTGATAACTTTATTCTTTCCTTCCGGAAGTATTTTGAGCAGGATCCCAAGCAGCCGGCGTACTTTCTCAGCGTGCGGGGCGTTGGGTATAAGTTTGTTGGTGATGCGTAAGCCATAAGAGCAATCTTGTACCTTAGCCGCCCCAGAAAGCTACTAATGCAAAATCTCTCTTTCGAATATCCTAGCTGGTTCCTTATCCTTTGCGCCTTGGCGGGCTTAGCTGTTGCCTTGCTACTCTACTTTAGGGAGCGTACCTTCAAAGATCAACCCCGCAGTCTTATTTGGGGTATGGGCTTGCTGCGCTGGTTGGGTTACAGTTTGTTGGCGGCCCTCCTACTTTCGCCCTTACTACAATATTTGGATCAAGATCAACAAGAGCCGGTAGTTGTTTTTGCCCAGGATGTGAGGGAGTCTGTTGGCCTGGAGGCGGATACCAAGGCCATCACTTCCCAATTGGCGGCGCTGCGGGACGCCCTGGCTGCTAAATACCAAGTGGTAGAATACACCTTCGGTGCTGGGGTTAAAACGGATGGCGATTTAAGTTTTACCGATAAAAGGACTAATCTGGATGCGGTCCTTACCGAAATCAGCGATGTTTACGGTACCCAGAACTTAGGGGCCGTCGTACTGGCTACCGATGGCATTTATAATGAAGGAACGAACCCCGCGTACCGTAATCTTCAGCTGAAAGCGCCCATATATACGGTAGGCTTGGGTGACACGACCCAGCGGCGGGATCTACTCATTCGGCGGGTGTTTCATAATAAAATCGCCTATCTCGACGATCGTTTTTCCATACAGGTGGATGTCACTGCCCGTAATGCGGCTGGTGCGAATACTCGGATGACAGTAAGCAAAGTTGGAGCGGATAATAGCGCGCCTCTCCATTCAGAGTCGATCAGCATCGATAAGAATGACTTTTTTACCACCCGGGAGGTTATTCTGGAAGCGGATCAGGCGGGAGTACAGCGGTACCGAATCAGCTTAACCGGCATCGGCGATGAAGTTAGTACGACCAATAACCGTAGAGACATTTTTGTGGATGTCTTGGATGCTCGTCAGAAAATTCTTCTACTGGCCGCTGCCCCGCACCCCGATTTAACGGCCTTAAGGCAGTCATTGGCTGCGGGTAAAAATAACGAGGTGACCATTGGTTACGCAGGTAAGTTCCAGGGTCGTCTGGCTGATTTTGATCTAGTCGTGCTCCATCAACTTCCCTCAATTAAGTACCCTGCTGTTACGGAATTGACCCAATTAGAAAGAGCCAAAGTACCTACCTTATTCGTGCTAGGGGAGAATACCCCGGGGCGTTCAATCAACCGGGCGCAGGACCTACTCTCCTTTCAGGGCACCCAAGGTGCTAAGGGCAATGATGTGAGTGCGCGGCCGGTAGGTGGATTTAACTTGTTTACCCTAAGCGACGAATTACGTCAGGCTTTACCCAAATATCCTCCGCTGACGGCACCATTCGGTAATTTTAGTGTTGGCCCTGGGGCAACTACGGTCTTCAAGCAACGTATTGGCCGAGTGGATACTGATTTTCCATTGCTTGTAGTCGGCGAAAGCCGTGGTGTAAGGACCGGCGTGGTGGCCGGTGTCGGTTGGTGGCAGTGGCGTTTATTTGATTTCCTGGAACACGGAAACCACGATCGCTTCGATGAATTGATCAGCCAGGTTAGCCAGTATCTTACTGTGCAAGAAGATAAAAGGCGCTTCCGCGTTAGCTTGGCCGAAAACATCTTTGATGAGAACGAACCAGTACAACTTGATGCCGAGCTTTACAACAAGAACTACGAACTAGTTAATGAGCCGGAAGCTACCGTCATCGTCACGGGACCGGAAAATCGTGAATATCCATTTGCCTTT
This sequence comes from Bacteroidota bacterium, assembly GCA_038750915.1. Classification (GTDB taxonomy): domain Bacteria; phylum Bacteroidota; class Bacteroidia; order Chitinophagales; family Saprospiraceae; genus Neolewinella. Next base: position 697 of record JBCDGT010000476.1, on the reverse strand, counting down.
ACTCGTACCGCCAATGCCTATACCCTCAACGCGGGAACCTTACCCGTAGGGAATTATCGCTTTCGGGCACGTGTGAACCCCGGAGATGGAGAATTAACCTACGATGGGCGCTTTAGCGTCCAGGCCGTAGAAGTGGAAAGATTTGCCTTGGAGGCCGACCATGGTTTGCTGCGCCAACTTAGTGATCGTTATGGTGGAGAATTATTATTCCCGGCTCAACTATCCGGACTGCCAGCTCGCTTAGAGGCAGCGGGAACCGTTAAACCCGTTCAGTTTACTACGGTAAACACTAAGTCAGTTGTCCACTTAAAGTGGATCTTCTTTCTTTTACTAGGCCTTTTTGCTAGCGAATGGTTCCTGCGCCGTTACTTCGGTGGTTACTAGGGTAGGGTATGGTGGTTGATAATCAGGCGTTTTTCCGACTCCTTTTTTAATTACTTCCCGTCAGCTAAGGATTCGGGAATCTTCTCTCTATCTTTGCTCCCCGATTAATTCTCTCATCCCACCCATGGCCATTCGAATTTCGAGCCTTAACCATCGTCTTGCTTCTAGAGGACATTCCGTTAGTGATGATATGCATCTTTCGGAACGCCGTTGGTTTGCGGTGAGAACTAGTAGTAAGCACGAGAAAAAAGCCGGCGAGGAACTTACGCGTTTAGGGGTTGAGCATTTTATTCCCCTGCGGGAGAAGGTCTAT
>JBCDGT010000475.1:0-3992 GCA_038750915.1 Bacteroidota bacterium | reverse complement strand
CGGATCTTACGCTCCAGTTCCGAGAGGGCCTTTTTGATTTCGTCGTTAGTTTCCATCAGGTCTTTAACGGTTTTGATGGAGTAAAGTACCGTGGAGTGATCGCGACCGCCGAACATTCGGCCGATGGCTTTGAGGCTTTGATCCGTGTATTCTTTTACGAGGAACATGCTGACCTGACGGGCTAAGACTACCTGTCGGCGGCGAGTAGCACTCGCCAGCTTATCGACATCAAGGTTGTAGTATTCAGCTACCGTGCGTTGGATAACTTCAGGTGTTACCTCCTTATTGATTTCGGATACAAAGTTTTTGAGTACCTCTTTTGCCAGGGGAAGGTCAATTTCATCATTCCCACGTACGCCCTTATGGAGTACGAGGTTATTGAGTACGCCTTCCAGCTGACGGATATTGTGCTGGATGTGGAAGCAAATGAACTCGGCGACTTCGGAAGGAATTTGAACCTCGTTGGTAGAAGCTTTAGAGTTGAGAATGGCCATGCGAGTTTCCAGGGCGGGCATACTAAGATCAGCGCTAAGTCCCCACTGAAAGCGGCTGCGTAGCCGGTCGGGGATGTCAAGCTCGATGATCGGACGGTCACAAGTCATTACCACCGCCTTATTATGCTGGCGTAGCGTATTAAACAGGTTGAAGAAGACGTCCTGGGTTTTCTTCCGATTGACGAGCTGTTGAATGTCATCCACTAGGAGGACGTCTACGTTTTGGTACCAATTTACCAGGTCGTTGGTGGTATTACTACCAATAGAACTGACTAGTTGATTGGTAAAGGTGTCCGTACTTACGTAGAGCACTGCCTTATTCGGAAACTTTTCGGAAATGTAGTTGCCGATAGCTTGCAAAAGGTGGGTTTTCCCTAAGCCAACGTTTCCGTGAATTACCAGTGGATTGAAGGCGGTATGACTAGGATTGTCGGCAACGGCTTTAGCGGCATTACGGGCCAGGCTGTTGCAATCTCCTTCAATAAAGTTATCGAAGGTGTACTGAGGGTCCAGGTTGGAGGGAACTTTTGGGCGGACAACTCCAGGGATCACAAATGGATTGCCGGGAGCGGGCTTAGCGCCCGGAATACTAACCGCACCATTGTTCTTATTGGTCTTGGCTGTTTGTCCTTCTTTCGGGGAACGACTCGGGCTAATGCGGTACTGTAAACGCCCTGCGTTACCAAGTGCAGCGTGCAGGCTGGTTTTGAGCACCTCGATATAGTGCTCTTCCAGGAACTCATAGAATAAACGATGCGGCACCTGGATGGTGAGCTCGTTACTCTTCAACATCACCGGTTTAATTGGTGCAAACCAAGTTTGATAACTTTGGGGGTCGACGCGCTGTCGAATAGTTTGCAGGCAATTGTTCCAGATGACGTTGTGATCCATTTTGTATCCCAGTTGCACAGTGAAGGTGTTTCGGCTGAGATTGGGGAGTCTCAGTCGAGTTAATTAAAAGGTTCTGAAGGTCAGTAAGTTACAAAGTGGAGTGAAAGGTCTGCAAGCGTACACGGATGACTTTAGAGGCCGCTTATAATTGGGGCAAAAAACCGTGCGTATTAACGATGTTCTCCAATGCCGTTGCTATAACGGCGGAGGACAAATATGAGGATAAACACACCACACACGCAAGGAAATCGCTCGTTATTTGAGCAGAATTTTCTTTGGCGGACTTTCAGCCCGGAATCGGCCTTTTTGTCATAAGCAGGAGGTGAGTAAACCGCTTTTTATACTCGCAGATTGTTGCAAGCCACGCAGCGACGTTGGGATCCGCCGGGAAAGCTTAGGTCCAGACGACCAAGCCGGAGGCCTCCAAAACCGACTTGGTTAACAATTACTGGGTCTCCTTCCTGGTTGAAAACTTCTACCGGCGCGTCGAGGAATGTGTGGGTGTGGCCACCTAGAATGATGTCGATGTCTTTACTACTCTTGGCTAGTTTTACGTCGTCTACTTCATCGCCGCGGTACTTGAAGCCAAGATGGCTGAGACAAATAACGACGTCACACTTCTTTTCGTGGCGGAGCATCTTGGCCGTAGCGTTACCCCTTTCGTAAGGATCTTGGTATTGGGTCTTACCGTATAGGTTCTCCGGAACCAAACCTGCTAACTCAATTCCAAGTCCGAAAAGCCCGATGCGGATACCTCCACGTTCAAGGATCTGGTGGGAGAGCGTTACATCACTTAAAGGCGTTCCTTTAAAGTCGTAGTTAGCACAGAGGAAGGGGAAGTCCGCGTGCTGCATCTGGGTAGCCAGGTTTTCCATGCCACCATCGAAATCGTGGTTGCCAATGGCGGCGGCATCGTAGCCCATTTTAGTCATCAGTTTCATCTCCAGCTCACCGGCGAAGAAATTGAAATATGGGGTGCCTTGGAAGATGTCGCCGCTGTCCAATAGGATCACGTTAGGTTCCGCTGCCCTGATCTGATGGATGAGTTTCAGGCGCCGAATCGCTCCACCTCGGTTGGCGTTGCGGCCACCATCATCGGGGAAGGGGTCGATGCGGCTGTGCCAATCATTGGTGTGTAGAATGGTAAGACGGGGCGTATTTCTTGTGGTCGCGTGAAGCAATTGAGGAACTAGTAAGAGACCGCCGCCAACGGCAGCTTGACGGAGGAAAAATCTTCTGGTGGACATGGGGTGGTATTTTGGTGCTTTGGTACTTTGGTGCTTTTCTTATCTAATGTTACCAAAAGACCAAAGCGCCAAAATACCAATCCTGCGCGGCCGCAGGTGCAAGCAAGGGGTGGAGTTAGCGGATGTTCATGCGTTTACCGGTGGCTTTTACGTCGATCGGGCTAGTGATCTTTCCGGCGTATTCAATGAGAAGGTCCCGCATGAGCCAATTGGAAGCCAGCTGGGGTTTATCTTTTAGCATGGTGGAGTTGCCGCCCCCATTTGCCACGTAATCGGGCATTGCCACCATATATTTTTTATTGGGTACTACTTTTTCACTCGATATCAGGACGTTTAGTTGGCCATCAGTCCCCCTACTTACGTTGAGTTCCTTACTGACTGGCCAGCCGCCGGAGTTGGCAATGTGGTTGATGAATTCGACGACTTCGGTGCCGGAAAGTTCTAGGGCGACCCACTGGTTGTCAAAGGGCATTAACTCGTAGAGCTCGGAAACCAACAGAGGCCCTGTACCAATCTCCTGGACCCGCAAGCCACCATGATTGGCGGTACTGAAGGCAATGGTTTCACCGGGAAATACGTCTTTCCCGGCGGTATGTAGAAGGTCCACCATCCAGTTGCCGAGGTTGCCTTCCGGTCGGGCTTTTTTCAGTGGGGTAACTACAGTTGCCAATTCCCGATTCATGGTCTCTTCCAATTTAGCGCGGTAAGGAGCGATGAGCGCAACTGCTTCTGCTGCTTTTTTATCCTCACCCTGCACCTGCGTCAGCGCCTGTTCCTGATTAATGTTGTATAGCTGTGGCTGGACGGTAACGGCTTCTAAGGGCGGCCGACAAGAGGCCGTAACCAGCAAGACAGTATATATAAGGACGGAAAAAGTGTGCTTAATCATTTGCTTTCGTTGAAGCAGCCAGGAAAAGAAAGACCCAGCCTAGGATAAAGGAAAGACCACCAAGTGGCGTGGTTGGCCCAAGCAGCCTTACGGGAACGGCTACAACCTCCCGCAAGCTAAGCAAATAAAGGGAGCCGGAAAACAGGATGATGCCCAAGCCCCACGCCCAGCAGGCACGACGGAGTTGAGCAGCATTAATACCGGAGCGATCCCATAATCCTAAGGCCAGACCCATAGCTAGGACGTGATAAAAATGGTAACGGACCCCGGTATTAAAGATTTCTAGTTGTTCCGCCCCGACCAATGCTTTGAGCCCATGAGCGCCGAAGGCGCCGATACCCACCGCGAGTGCGCCAAGTAGCGCCGTAAAACGTAGTGTTTTTTGCATGACGTAAAAGTACAGCAGGGACTCCTTTTCTCCGGTTAAGCCAAAGTCATCATTTAATGTACTTTTGCGACTGCTTGGCGGCT
>JBCDGT010000474.1:0-3992 GCA_038750915.1 Bacteroidota bacterium | reverse complement strand
TTTCGCCAACATCGACATCAGCTGGAACCGGTTAGAAGGCGGCGCTAAAATCGGGGAGGCACTCCGGAGTGTAGAAGACCGCTTTGATTTTGATGACCCTTCCGCTTCGTTGACGGACCTGCTGCGGGTGCGCGAAATGATGACTACGTTGCCGGATGGATTTTGGAAAACCAAAAAACTGGAAGAACTGGATGAGCTGGTCGCTGGGGTTCTGGGCTTATATTTATTTGCGCGTACCGATGACCCTATTGCGACTGCCGGTCAAGAGATTGAAATTGCGATTGAGGCGACCAACCGCAGCAAACAGCCAGTGAAGCTAGTCGATTATTTCATCGAAGGAACCGTAATGACCAGAGCTACTGTTGGGGAAGAGCTGACGTTTAACCGCCCTTATCGCCAGTCGGATTCCATCATGATTCAGCCCGTTATCGCCACCAGCACGCCTTACTGGTTGAAAAAGTCCTGGAAGCTAGGAATGTACACGGTAGAAGACCAGGAAATCCGCGGCCAAGGGGAAAGTGATGACCCCTTAATCGTCAATTTTAACCTGGATATTGCGGGGGAGGCCTTCACCTTCCGCCGCCCCGTGCGCTACGCTTTCACCGACCGGGTGATGGGAGAGCAAGTACAGCCCCTGGAAATCCTACCGCCGGTTTTTGGAGAGCTGGATAAAAGCAGCTATCTATTTACCCAGTCCGAACCAACGCCCGTGCGCATTAAAGTGACGAGTGCAAAAGCCAATATTAGTGGGGTAGTAGAGTTATGCACTCCGGAGAATTGGCAAGTCACCCCCGAGAAGAAGGCTTTTACCCTCGCGCGTAAAGGAGAGGAACAGTACTTCGAGTTTATGATGACGCCACCAGCGGGACAAGCGCAGGGGATGATTGTGCCCTTAGTGCGATTGGACGATAATCCCGAAGAAGGCTACACCCGTAAACTGATCAAGATTGACCATGACCATATTCCCGTGCAACTGGCCGACCTAGATGCAAGCGCACCAGTAGCCAAGCTGGACCTGGAAATTGCCGGCCGTAACATTGGCTACCTCGACGGTGCCGGAGATGCCATCCCCGAAGCGCTGACCAACATTGGTTTCAAGGTAACCACCCTTGATCGGGGGACATTGGCCACTGGTAACCTGGACCGTTTCGATGCTATTGTTGTCGGTATTCGGGCCTATAATACCGAGGCGGATATCCAGAACATTCAGCCACGCTTGCTAGAGTACGTAAGAAGAGGCGGTACGATGGTCGTGCAGTATAATACGAGCCGTGGCCTGCGGATGCCGATGACGGAGATTGGCCCTTATCCCCTGCAGATCAGCCGGGACCGGACGACGGTGGAAGAAGCGGAAGTCCGCATCTTAGCCCCTGACCACCCAGTGTTGAACTACCCCAACAAGATCACCTCCGCCGATTTTGATGGCTGGGTACAGGAGCGGGGCCTCTACTTCCCAAATAACTGGGACGAGCGCTACACGCCGATCATCAGTTCCAACGACCCCGGCGAAGAGCCCCACGATGGAGGCCTACTCGTGGCAGAATACGGTAAGGGACATTACGTCTACACCGGTTACAGTTTCTTCCGGGAATTGCCCGCCGGTGTGCCGGGTGCCTACCGTTTGTTTGCCAATTTGGTGGGCTTGGGGAATGAGGTGCGGCCGTAGACTAAGGTGAGCTTACCCCCTCACGTACCCCGCCCGGTAAGGTCGCGCCAACCGCCCGTTCGCCACGGCGTCACCGATGATTTCTCGGTTCACGGGGTCATAGCTTACTGGACGGCCTAATTCTAAAGCCATATTGGCCATGACGCAGGCGGCGGTAGAGATATACCCCTGTTCAATGTCGGCGTTTGGGTGCTGGTTGTTTTCAATGGCCGTTAGAAAATTCTGCAGGTGGGCCCTGGTAGCCGAGGCTACGTGCAACTCGATGCGTTTTTCAGTGAGGTCTTCCGGATATTTTTCCTTTTCGTAAAGTGCTTCTCCCCGCGCCACCTTCCCTTCTTTGGGGGTGAATTCATACTTTTTTGTGTCGGCTTGCAGCTTGCCCTTGTCGCCAAAAAGGGTAAACGACCAGGGCCACTCGGGCTGCGGCGCCTGCCCCCAGGAACGGTGTTGCCATACACAGTTGAGGCCACGTTCGGGGTGTTCGAACACGGCGGTTTGGGTATCGGTGGTCGTAGCATCCGCTGCGGTTTGGACGAAGATGCCTCCCTGGCTACTCACCCTGGTTGGCCAGCCGAGGTCAAGTAGCCACCGGACCGCATCGTAGTAGTGCACGCACATATCTCCGACAATTCCGTTGCCATAGGCTTGAAATGCCCGCCAACGGCGGTGGGGAATCCCACGAAAGGGAAGGAGAGGGGCGGGGCCGGTCCAGCGCTCGTAGTCAAAATAGTCAGGGACGGGTATTTCTTCCCGGATGGCGGTGTCTCGCATCGAGTAATAGCAGCACATTTCCACGTGGTGTACCTTGCCAATCGCCCCACTGTCCAGGAAACGCTCCTTGGCTTCCAGTAAATGCGGCGTACTACGCCTTTGGAGGGCCACCTGCACAACCCGGTCGTATTTACGGGCAGCGTCAAGTACGGCTTCACACTCCCGAATATCTACCCCAACGGGCTTCTGTAGGTAGAGGTGGCAGCCGGCTTTGAGGGCATCGAGTGCCTGGAGAGCGTGCCAGTGGTCGGGGGTTTCGATGAGGGCAATGTCGGGTTTCTCCTTAGCTAAAAGTGCTTCGTGGTGCGCGTAAAGCCGGGGAGATTGCTCGGGGTGGCGCTGACGTAGGAGCGCAGCAGCAGCCTCCAGTTGTTGGCGGTCTACGTCGCATAAACCTACTACTTCTACCTCGGCAATTTGCAGGAGCCGGAGCAAATCCATTTTGCCGTACCAACCGGTACCAATGAGGGCTACTTTGCGTTTAGGAGCAAAGCGGGCGCCGGCGCGCGGGTGCAAGGCAAGAGATAAAAGAGCAGGGGTACTGGCGAGAAATTGACGGCGTTGCATGATCAGGAGGTTATTGGCTCTTCACAATGGTAACTATCTTTCGGTAAAATCACCGATCATCTTCCGATGAAAAATACTTCAGGATACTCTACCACACCCCTGGCCCGTAAACTCGGACTGAAAACCGGACACAATTTTCTCCTGGTTGACGAACCTTCCCATTATCGGGAACTCTTCACCGACTGGCCCGAAGGCCTTGCACCGGTTACCAATACTGACCCGGAATCCGTAGATTTTATTCACCTATTTACTAAGGAGCAAGCTGTCCTCCAAAACCAATTGGCCGAGCTGAAACCACTCCTCCGAAAAAATGGCCTTCTTTGGATAAGTTGGCCAAAGGGTAAATCTAAAATCGAGACGGACCTCAACCGGGAGCTGATTCGGGAAATGGGGCTCTCCGCTGGCTTGGTGGACGTAAAGGTCTGTGCGATCGATGAAGACTGGAGTGGACTGAAGTTTGTGTACCGAGTGAAGGATCGGTAGGACTTTGCTCTTTTGTCCTTTCCCGTTTGTCGTTTCGACTTTTGTACTTCATACTTCACACTGCACCTGCGGCCGCGCAAAAAATTAACCTGAAAATTGAACGACTGGAAAGAGACGGTGTACACCCCACCAAAAAGCTAAATGCGCCTCTTTTTCAGCCTGCTGGGATGCTTTTTCGCTACCGCGCTCTCCGCCACTCCCAACTCTTTAATACCAATAACTAAAGACCAATTATCAACCACCCACTATCCTGCACCTTTCGTGGATGTCCTCCGGGCCCTACACGATGGGGGCTTTTATGACCAGCAAGCAGCCGATTGGGAAGCCGTCGCTACGGGAGATTGTAGTACTGATGAGGCGTGGTTCCATTACTACAAAACCGCGCACTACAGCAATCGCTTTGGTAGTGGGAATTATGACCTTACCGCCATCTTAGCACAGGCCGAGAAGGAGTGCGACCCGGAAGGTTTTGACCTGCAATACCTATATTTTGCCGCCGATCAAG
>JBCDGT010000473.1:0-3994 GCA_038750915.1 Bacteroidota bacterium | reverse complement strand
GACCGAGAGAGGGAAAAGCAAAATGTAACGTAGTGTTCATTTACCCTTACCTTACTCCTCTACTCTATAGAACTAAAAAACAGACCATGGCCATGCGACTATTGTTGTTATGCCTGGGATTGCTCTTCGCGCAGCCCGCCTACCTCCAGTTAAGTGCTGATTCCCTGCTCCGAGTTGCCGAAGCCTTGCCTACGGACGAGGCGCGTTATGAATTCCTACAGGATATGGTTACCGGAGACAGCTACGAGAAACTAGATAATCCAGTGCCCCTCATTCTCCGCCAGATAGCCATTGCCAAACGCCAGGAATTACCCCAAAAGGAATACCTACTGGCCGCCGACCTCATCTCCGTAGCCAATTTCCACGGTCAGTTTGGTATTGCCGATTCGTTCTCCTTTGCCTACGCCCAGGTGGCCGAGCAAGCCGAAGCCCCGATTATACGGGTTCGCCTTAATCACTTTGCCGCCAAAGCCGCCTTTTTCAACCAGCGTTACGTGGAAGGGATCAAGTACGACTCTCTGGCTTTGCGCGACGTAGGCATGGTTGAAGACACCACCCAACGCCAACGCCTCTTTCACGAAATCCATAATTATTTGGGAAAAATGTTCAACGCCAGTGGCCAGTTTATCCCGGCGGTCACCGTACTAAATGATGGCATCGAGGCTTTTCAGCCAGGAGTAATGGACTCGGCCATTCTCCTAGAAATGTATACGGAACTGGGCATCGTTTATAGCCAAATCGGGCTCTACGAACGGGCCGTCGAGTACCTCGACCGGCAGGAGGGTTTCTCCCGATTTATGTCTCCAGTTTATCAGGCCCAGGCCCAGGTTAACATCGGTCGCAATCTACTCTTAGCGGGTAAGTACTCAGCGGCCATAAACTGCTACCTTACCGCCAACAAAATTGAACAAGACGAACGACAAAACATCATCGTTAAACCCTACGTTTTCAATGGCTTAATTGAAAGCTACTATCGGCTGAATCAGGTCGATTCGGTTAACCACTACTTCAAGGCCTTCACTCGCTTACTCGAGCAGGAAGAAGAAGGTGGCATTAACAATTTCCTTTACCGTCAATCTAGTTGGCTACACGCCATCATTAACGGTCGGCTACGCGAAGCGGAGCAGACGGGTTTGTCCCTTTACCAAGAAGCCCTTAGCCAAAATGACCCTGCCGATCAAATACTGTACACAGAATTTTTAGCGGATACTTACCGCAAAAAAGGCGATTACCAACAGGCGGAAGCCTATACCGGTAACCTAATGGAGATGAAGGACAGCGTCCAGTCCGCCAACCGCAACAACGCTCTACTGCTGTTCTACAATCAATTCGAAACCCAGGAAAAGGAGAAGGAAATTCTCCGCCTGGACGCTGAGCGGGCACAAGTATCGGCAAGTCGGAGGCTTTTTCAGACCGTTGCCGGACTGCTGGGGTTACTGCTAATGGTTGGAGGATGGTTTTATTACAAGCTTCGGTCTGCCCGCCAACAACTCAGCGTGCAAAATGAAGAACTAAGCCAGCTCAACGCCACCAAAGATCGCTTCTTCAGCATCATCGCCCATGACCTCCGCAACCCCATCGCCGCCCTGGAAACGGCCGATAATCAGGTAACGACGCTATACGAACGCGGTAAAACGGAGTCCGTCAAACGGGTGGTCAGTAGCATTAGCCAGACCGCGGGCCGGCTCAATGGCCTGCTGGACAACCTGTTGAAATGGGCCTTGAGCCAATCCAGCGCCATCAGCCTCAAAAAAACCAGGCTTCCGCTTGCGGAAATTATCGACGATAACTTCGCCCTGTACCAACCCGCGGCAGACGCCAAGGGAATCCAACTGGAGCACGAGGTACCCTCTTCTGTAGACATTACCGCGGACCGCGATGCCCTCCATACGATTCTTCGCAACTTGGTGGGCAATGCCGTAAAATTCAGCCCTTCGGGTAGTGCTACCAGCATCATGATCTCACATCGGACGGAAGGCAATCGGGACATTATTACGGTACAAGATCAGGGGCCAGGAATTACCCCAGCCGTGCAAGCTGGATTGTTTCGCCTTAACCAAGGTGAGCAGCAAGAGGGGCGAAGAAAGTCGGGAACAGGATTGGGCTTGATCCTATGTAAGGACCTTACGGAACTACACGGCGGAGGGATCAGTGTGGCTAGTGAAGCTGGCCAAGGAACAGCCTTCTCGATCTGGCTGCCCCGGGATAGGGGTATGTTATGACTTTGCGCACACTACTAGGCGTTTTGCTTTTCCCCTCTCTTAATCTCTCCAAAACGCTACGCTGGAGAGAAATTGACGCTAAAAACGTCTAGTAGTATGGACTTTTCGAGTCTGGTGAAAGTTACTCTTAGTGTTTGTCGATCCGGCGTAGAAAAGCTTCTCTTTCCCGCTTAGCTAAGGGTACCCTACGGCCACCCCGCAGTAGTATTTCACTGTCCCGCAGGTCTACCGATTCTACAAAATCTTCATTAACAAGGTGCCCACGGTGAGTTTTTAGGAAGCGGTCCGTTGGTAGGCGGTCTTGTAGTTGCTGAAAGGGCATCCGAATGAGGTAGCGGTTCGTAGAAGTGTGAATTTCACAGTAATGCCCATCGGCAGCTGCGGAGGTTATTTCCGAAATTGGAATCTTACGCAGTTTATGTCCCGTTTTCACGTAAAGATTCTCTTCGTCTTCTTCGGATACAGCAGGAGCTTGAACCGGACTGGCTACCGCCAGCTGAATGGCCCGCTTGACTTGCAGGTCATCAAACGGTTTAAGTAGAAAGTTAGCTGGTCCAAGGCGGCTGGCCCGCCGAAAGGTCCCTTCATCTTGCTGGGCGGTAATGAAGATAACCTGACAGTTATGGCTTTGACGAATGCGTTCGGCGGTTTCAACGCCATCGTACGCACCGGCAATGTTGACGTCCATCAGGACGACATCCGGAGACTGTTCGTCAGCCAGTTTAAGAGCCGCCCCTGCTTCTTCCACACAGCCGATTACGGTATGGCCAAGATCTTCAACCAATAACTCTAAATGGCTTGCGTAAAGAGGTTCATCTTCAACAATAAGGATGGTCATACTTGTGCGATGAAGGATAAGTCATCGCTAAAGGTACAATCTCCCCCTTATTTTATTGCGCCACCACGAAAACCACCCTTCTGTTTTGGAACTTACCTTCCTCAGTAGTGTCATCAGCAATCGGCTTTTCTTCGCCGAAAGAAATCGTCGTCAAGCGCGCTGCAGCAACGCCGCCCTTTACTAATGCATTTTTGACCGCTTCAGCACGCTTTTCACCAAGTACCTTATTTGCGGTAGGGGAACCATCTCCATCAGTATGTCCTTCGATCCGCAACTTCAGTTCCTCGTGAGCTTTTAGCACGGATAACACCTCCTGAATAGTCGGCTGTGCATCCTCCAATATCTTTGCTGAACCGGAGGCAAATTGAATCTTATTGGTAACGAATTGCCCATCGGTTATTAATCGCTCGTACAGCGGCATGCCGCCTTCCATTAGGCGAATGTTCCGAATAACGGCATACCTGCCACTACTCCCACCGTGGCTGAGGGCTTTGATGGCGACTCGGGTGGGTAAGGTGGTAATATTCGGAACGTTAACCAAGCGCTCTCCGTTTAAGAAAGCTTTTAAGGCCCGCTTATTGAAGGATAGGCTGAGGTGCTTCCAACCCTCGGCCCGCGGTGTTGCGGTACGGTTCAGATTACCTCCGTGGTTAATACCCGCCAGGCTGAAACGCACTCCCATTTTTCGATTATCAAACTGTAGGTAATAGGCTTCATTGCCCTTATTATGGAAGTAAGCATCAAACTCTAGAGTAAAGTCCTCCGGCAAATAGGCATTTTCCCGCATCAAGGGGGCAATAGTAGCCCCTTCAACAAAGCCAATCACTGGTGCCCCTTCCATTTCCATGATTTCTACTACTCCGGAGCTTGTTAGGTCCCAGCGGGCGGGGAATTCTCCGGGTTCCTCCCCTTTAAGGCTGTCGATGAAAATGGG
>JBCDGT010000472.1:0-3999 GCA_038750915.1 Bacteroidota bacterium | reverse complement strand
GGGCGCGGCCGCAGGTGCATTGGGCAGTTTAAGAAAGCCCAAAAAAGAGGCAAAAGCAGATTTGGCGAGGACAAAACGGCGCTTAGGGGGGTATGTACCCGTAGCCGTGGGTTTATGTTTCTTGATGGGGCTTAACCTTTTTCAACACTGGCAGTACAACCAACGCATTCTTCCACTGGACTTCGTCAACCGCACCTACTACTGGCACGTATTCGGCAAGACCAGGCTCAATCCCAAAGACCGGGTCTACCTCGACACCAACGAAAAGCGATCTGGAGGTAATTGGGCTGGCTCCCCCCTACTCTCTTTGGACACCCTGGTCAACGTTCCCCCCAAGGCCAGCAGTGAATGCACCAATCTCCTAGAATACCGCTTAACGGCTGATGACCCCATAGACAAGCTTTGGCTCGAAACAGCCGTCAGTTTTTCCTACTTCGGCGAATCTTACGACAAGTGGAAATTCCCCAGCATTGTTACCGAAGTCCGCCGGGGCGAGGAAACCGTAAAGTGGGTACAGGTAAAGATGCCTCCGCTGCTAGAGACTCCAGCCCTCGATTCTGTCCGCTTTTCAGTTAGTCTCCCGGAAGCCCAGAAGGGCGATCTTGTGAAACAATACGTTTGGAACCTCTGCCAGGATAGCATGGTCATCCATAAGGCACAGTTTCAGTTGTTGCGCCCTCGATAAGTCGTCGGGCCATTTGCTGTGCAAGTCCCTGGGGTAAGGTCGTTATACGGCCTTACGGATACTAGCCGATGCTTATGGGCCTGCATCAACATGATAAATCACTACACCATTTTTTCCTTTACCACAAATGATCTAAATCACCACCTCCCCATCGATGGAGAATTATCTTGCGCTACGGCAAGTTACCAGCATGAGAAAAGCAAGTGCCATTTATCAGCAAATAATCGCCAGCTTCCTAAAAAGAGGCCTACAGCGTTTTTCTACTTGGGTAGGCCTAATGCTCCTAATGGTCTTTTCTGCATGTGAAAAACCTCCCCCACCGCCACCAAAACCCCTCGTTCGTTTCTCGGCCCTCCCGCTCACTCCTAAGGCGCCAGCGGACAACCCCACTACCGGCACGAAGATTGATCTCGGCCGTTTACTCTTCTTTGATCCCATTTTATCTGGTGATAAAGACGTCGCTTGTGCTACCTGCCACCACCCTAGCAATGGTTACGCAGAATTCAGAGACATCTCCATTGGTGTGAACGGTAGCGGCTTTGGGGTAGAGCGTCACTTTAATCAGCCCAACGACATTCCTTTTGTTAAGCGCAACGCCCACACCATCCTCAACACTGCCTATAACGGGATGGATGCCCGAGGCCGTTATCACCCTGAGCGGGGGCCCATGTTCTGGGACAATCGGGTCGTTAGCCTAGAAGATCAGGCACTAGAGCCGATCAAAGCACACGAGGAAATGCGGGGCAATCATTTTTCCGAAGCTGAGATGCTGCCGGAAGTAATCCAACGCCTCCGGCTGATTCCTGAGTATTCCAATAGCTTTGCGGAGGCTTTTGGGGTAAAAGACACTGAAGATACCATTTCTATCAAGCGCCTTAGCCAAGCTATTGCTGCTTTTGAACGGAGCTTAGTTACCCCTGACACCCGCTTTGATCGTTTCCTACGGGGAGACACCGATGCCCTCTCCCTATCGGAGCAGGATGGCTTCACCACTTTTAAGAAAGTAGGCTGCGGCAACTGCCATACTGGCCCTATGCTTTCTGACTTTCAACGTCACGTACTTGGCGTACCCGAAAATGATAAACTTACGGTGGTCGATGCTGGTCCTGAAGGGGACTTTGCCTTCCGCACCCCCAGCCTTAGAAACCTAAGGTACACCGCTCCTTACATGCACAATGGTGCCTTCGCCAGCTTACGGAGCGTACTGGAGTTTTATGAAGACATTGCTTTGCGGCGGCAAAGAAACCCTGCTGTACCCGTTACTGCGCACGATCCTCTCGCCAGTGAGTTGACCATCCGGATGCGGGACATTGGCCCCATCCTCTCTTTTCTGAATGCCCTTAATGCAGATGAATTCGATAAGACGATACCAGAAAGCGTGCCAAGCGGGCTCCCTGTAGGCGGCAATATTGAGTGAGTCTACCTTATCTTGGCAGCTATGAAACTGTCGATCAAAACCTTGTTTTTTGTAGTATTAGCAACTGCATTTACTACTGTTCAGGCACAGGAAACACCCCCTACTAATCCGAACCCAGCTATTTTCAACGACGACCCCATGCAGCACCTTCCGCTGGGCATGGAGTACAGCAAATACCGGCTACGTCGCCCAACGGGCTTGGCGGAAGTTTCGCCGCGAATCGAACCCATGAATTGGTGGACCAACATGGCAGATCCCCGACTTGAAATCCTCATTTATTACGAGGAAGTGGCCGATTATGGTGTCGTGGAAGTAGACTACCCAGGCGTGACGGTCGATTACGTAAAACGTTTAGAAAACCCCAATTACCTATTCGTTGGCCTGCACATTGCCCCAGGCACGAAGCCTGGCTCTTTTCAACTTCAGCTAGCATCCCGCGACCGCGCCCGAAAAATGCTGCCTTATGAACTCCTGCCTCACCCTGGAAAAGATTGGCAGCAAAAAGAACCACTTTCGGCCAAAGACTTGATTTACCTCATCATGCCCGATCGCTTCGCGAACGGCGACCCAAGCAACGATAGGGTCTATACCACGAATGACACCATCGTCGCCCGCCATAAACTCCTTTTCCGCCACGGCGGCGACCTCCAGGGAATTATCGATAAATTGGACTACCTAGCTGACCTCGGCGTCACGGCCCTGTGGTTGAACCCAGTGCTGGAAAACAACCAACCCTACGCCAGCTACCATGGCTACGCCGTTACCGATCACTACGCCATCGACCCTCGCTTGGGAACCAACGAAAAGTACCGGGAACTCGTGACCAAGGCCCACGAAATGGGGATGAAGGTAATTATGGACGTGATCTTTAATCACGTAGGCGATCAACATTGGCAAATGCTCGACCTCCCGAGTGAAAATTGGATCCACCAGTGGTCGGAGTATACGCAAACTACCTACCGAGCTCCCACGATCTTCGATCCTAACGGCAGCGAACTTGACCAAAAGCTGATGACGGATGGCTGGTTCGACAAGCACATGCCCGACCTTGATCAGACCCAGGAACAGCTAGCCAATTACCTTATCCAAAACAGCATCTGGTGGGTACTTTACAGTGGTCAGGATGCCTACCGTATTGATACTTACGCTTACTGCGACGCCAAATTCATGGCCCGTTGGAACAAGCGCCTCAAACAGGAAGTCCCTCACCTGGGTATCTTCGGGGAAACCTGGGTCCACGGCCCTGGCGTACAGGCTTGGTTCGTTGGTGGGGAAAAACTCGGACAGGAAATTAATTCTAACCTTCCCGGGGTCACCGACTTTCAACTTTACTACGCCATTCAGGAAGCCATCAACGCCAAGCCCGGTTGGACGGAAGGTGTCAACCGCCTCTATTACACCCTAGCTCAAGATCACCTCTATCCCAATCCGCAGCAGAACGTCATCTTCCTGGACAACCACGATTTAGCCCGCGTACATACTGTATTCGGGCAAGACCTGACCAAAACTAAAAGTAGCTTAGCTTTGCTCTTTACGACACGCGGGATTCCCATGCTCTACTACGGTACCGAATTAGCCTTTACCGGCGCCGGCGGCGCCTTTGGCGAGGGAGGACGGGTGGATTTCCCCGGAGGTTTCCCCGGAGACAAACGAAATCTCTTCGAAACCCCAGCTCGGGAAGGAGCGGAGAAAAAGATCTTCGACTTTGTTCACACCCTAGCTAATTACCGCAAGAACAGTTCGGCTTTAACCATCGGAAAGCTCACTCAATTCGTTCCCCGCGATGGCGTTTACGTTTATTTTCGCCAAGCCGGTGAAGAAACCGTCATGGTCGTCTTCAACGGTAACGAGGAGGAACGCACCTTTGATCCTGGCAACGCGCTACGAGAGATGACGG
>JBCDGT010000471.1:0-3999 GCA_038750915.1 Bacteroidota bacterium | reverse complement strand
CTCCACACTAAAGAGGCAAGCATGGGGCACTGGCTGAAGCTTTAGGAAGTCTGAAGTCTGAAGTCTGAAGTTAGAAAGAGGAAATTTCTCACTTCAGACTTCAGACTTCTTACTTCTATTCCGAGCCCATAAGATTAGTAGTAGCCCGAAACCGCCGCCCAGCAAATACCAGGGACGGAAAGTTCCTTTACCGGGACTAAGCTCAATTGGGCCGCCCCGCCCGGTCAGGGTCATGGCGGACCAGTAATAGGGATGGGCAAATTCTCCCGTTTCGCGTTGCAGCCGCTGGGCATTACTGAGGGCGCTTGTTCTTTCTTCACCGGCGGCGAGCTTGGCGTAAAAATCGACCATCAAGCGTTCCGTAGCCGCATCATCCACTTTCCAGAGGCTCGTCAACGTACTACGAGCGCCTGCGGCGGCAAAGGCACTGCCGAGGCTCATGACGCTTTCTCCAGGAAATAAGGCCCCTAAGCTGGTTTCACAGGCGGATAAGACGACGAGCTCCGACCGGAGCGGTAGGGTGGAAAGGTCATTAAAGTAAAGTAATTCTTCTTCTTTGAGTTGCTCCCCTGCTTGAGCGAAAGCGATAAAACTTAGATTAGGAGCATCAGGATTAGCCACCCCATGACTGGAAAGGTGAAGAATCCGTGGAGGATTATTTATCGCTTCCAAAAAAGCCCGTCTGGTAGCTTGCGCATCCAGGAAGGTTTGGCTCTGTGGGACAAGATCCGCAATGGCGATGACCTCGGATCGGTTATACCGTAAAGGAGCCAAGGCGGGAAGGGTGGTGGTTACTGGTGTTCTGTTGATACTGACGGAATTGCTTAATGAAGCGCCCCTCAATTGGCTCACCTCTAGGGCAGAAGCTTCCCCCGTAAAGGAGGGGGCAAAAGCAAGGAGGTTTTCCTGAAAGGAAGGCGCTTGTAAAGACTCTAGCTCTAATAAGTAGCTAGCTGAGAAAGCCAATTGCAAGGCATACTTGTCCTGTAAATAGGTAAGCGCGCGATAATCCAGTGGTAGTTCAGCGGTTTTCAAAGGGAGTGCGGCGAAGGGTAGAAAGTGAAGGCCGCCATCGGGAACAAAACAGATTCGCGACCCTTCAATTTCCTCGGAAGAAGGAAGTAACAACCGCTGGAGCGTTAGTCCTTGCTCTAGGTAGTGCTGATCTAATTGCTCTTGCTCGTCGATGGCTCGCAAGCTTTTCTGGCGGTAAGCACCATCGGTAATGCTCCGTCGCCAGTTGGTTACGAGCGTGCGTATGCTGTCCGCTCCAGGAAGCTCATTGACGGCTAGTTTGCCGCTCGCGCTAAGGTGGAACCGATAACTCTGGGCGGGGCCGAGGTGATACTCGATCAGGTCAAGCTGCTGCTGAGCCAACAAGGTACGCAGCTCATCCAAAGGGGGCGCAGTAGGGGAGGATAAGCTGGTGGGTGTTTCCGTGCGCAGGAGCAGTTCTAATTTAAGTTTTTGGTTTGATAACTCTGGGAGTAATTCCGGTTGGCCAATGGATGCTCGTTCGAGCCGGGCTATCATTTGCCGCAGACTTTGTTCTTGCCCACTCATGCTCCCCCGCTGCTCGTTAAGCGCCGTAAGTAAACTGTAAGCCCGGGCACGTTCGCTCAGTACGAAGGCCTGTTCCAAATGGTCTTCGTTGTGGGTTTCTGAATACAGTCGCCACTGTAAGCCAATGGCTAAGTCAAAATACTGCCAGGCTCCTTCACTAATGGCGTATCGACTCCCATCACTCTTCACGCGCTCCCGGTGTAGATCAAGGAGGGCGAAAATATCATTCATGTCAGCAAGGGCAGCTTGTAGCCGGTTTTCGCGAATGAATAATTTAGCCCGGTTGGCCAGTATATCCACGCTTACCTTAAGCAGCTCGATGCTGTCGGGGATGATGGTAAGCAGTCCGTTTTGCAAGAGGGTATCTTTTCCAGCGGCTATGCGTAAGGCGGTGGCATACTGCTTTAAGGCGGCTTCCGAACGCCCGAGACCAGCAAGAATTTCGCCGTGTAAGTTTTCGTTATAGGCGGGGGAGCTTGGGTCGTTATTATGCGGGTAGTTACTGGATTGTTTTATGTGGAAAAGGGCTTCTTCATAGTCGGCTGTTGCTGCGTAGGAATGCGCCAGGTTGTAGTAGGCGATGCCGATGGAGGAAGGGTCTCCGTTGATGCTTTCCAGGTAGCTGATCGATTGTCGGTAGGTCTTACGGGCCTGTTCCATCTCACCGCTCAGTTCGTAACTCCCCGCTATGGTGTTTAAGATGTCTGCCGCTAATACGATGTCCCCACGTTTTTGGGCGGCTACCAGGCCTTTTTCTCCACATTCTACCGAGGTGGAAAAGTCTTTTAAATCCTGAAAATTAATGGAGGCATCGTGGTATACTTGGAGCTGGTCCAGCAGGGAGGGTTGCGTGAAGGTCTCAAGCAGGTTGACCATAGCTACGCTGGCGCTGCGCAGTAAATTGACATCGTTGGACTCACGAGCGATGACGCTGAGTAATTTTAGGCTGCGCAGCCAGTTAGTCGTGTCTTTATTGGCCAGTCCATCATAAATATCGAGTGCTTCCCTAAGGAGGTAGGTGGCAGTATCCGGCCGGCCGATCCAGTGCATGGAGTTGGCTAGGTTGTAGCGGGTATGGGCCTGGTGGAAATGAGGGTACTCGTAACAAGCGTCCCGGATGGCAATGGCTTGTAGGTACTGAGGAATAGCGTTCGCGTCATCGTAAACCTCATAGTAGCTCATTCCCGCCATGTGGTAAGCCAGGCCGGAGAGGCTATCCACGATCAGCTCACCATCCCCTTCGTGAGCGAGTTGTTCGATCAGCTGGCGGCAGCGCGCAAAGCTGTCAAGACTGTACCAGGCGTAGGCGGCCTGGAAGAGGTCTTCCCGGCTCCCGCGCTCCGTAAAGGCCGCCGCCGCTTCGGCAAATTGGCCCCTGGCGAAAAGAGATTCCGGAGAGTTTTTTTGGGCGCGGACGCTGGTGCAAAGAAAGCAGCAAAGAGCAAAGAGCAGCAGCCTCCGCCGAATTTGAGAGCAATTGACGTGCATAGGCAGAGATGATTACTGGCTAAGATAGCTGATTTGTACCTGCTGGATGCTCCCCTACTACTTATATCTTACAAGGCCCCTGCGGCCGCGCCCTAATGCCATCATTGTACCCAAGAAGCGCACCGAAATTTTACCTCTTACTCGTTCAATCGAACCTGCTAAATTCTACTGTACCTGCTGCCGTGCTCAAAATAAGCCGGTAACGTAAGCATTTATCAGCTAGCATGGGAGAATTTGCCGGTACTGGCTTGCACAAGTCCCCGGCATTAGCGTAGTTGCAGCAGCGGATCACTTTCAAAAAGAGAATAACCCATGTCTTCAATTTACCGTCGCGAGTCCCTTTGGTACAAGGACGCGATCATCTACGAGCTGAACATCAAAGGATTTTATGATAGCAACGGTGATGGAATCGGTGATTTTACGGGCCTAGAACAAAAGCTTGACTATCTGGAAGAATTAGGCGTGACCGCCATCTGGCTGCTTCCCTTCTATCCTAGCCCACTACGTGACGATGGCTACGACATCCAGGATTACTACACGGTGGCCGAACGCTACGGAAACGTAGACGATTTTAAACGCTTCTTGGCTGCCGCTCACGACCGGGGCCTTAAAGTAATTACGGAACTGGTGATTAACCACACCTCCGATCAGCACGAATGGTTCCAACGGGCCCGCCGCGCCGCGCCCGGTACGCCCGAACGAGACTACTATGTTTGGAGTGATACGGATGAGAAGTGGCCGGACGTACGCATCATCTTCACCGATACCGAGACCAGCAACTGGACCTGGGACCCCGTGGCCAAACAGTTTTACTGGCATCGCTTCTTTAGCCACCAGCCCGATTTAAACTACGACAGCCCCGACGTACAGCGGGAAATTATTGATATCCTCGATTACTGGATGGACATGGGCATCGATGGTTTTCGCCTGGATGCTATCCCGTACCTT
>JBCDGT010000470.1:0-4005 GCA_038750915.1 Bacteroidota bacterium | reverse complement strand
GGAACAAGAGAATTTTCGGCAACAGGGTATACGCCGTACCCTGTGGCTGGTCTTGGCTTTTCTGGGGTTGCTCCTAGGGGTCGGCACCTTCTACTTCCGGGCCCAAAACAGGAGTAACAAACAGCTGCAGCACTTGAATCAGGAACTCGTTTCTCAGAAAAATGTGATCGAGCAGCAAAAAGTGCGCCTGGAAGAACTGGACGAAAGCAAATCACGGTTCTTCACCAACATTTCGCACGAGTTTAAGACACCACTTACCATCATCAAGGGCATGGTAGAAAAGGTTAGGGAGAAGCCGGAGGTTCACCTAGAAAAGGGGACGAGTATGATCCGACGAAACACGCTTAACCTGCTCAATTTGGTCACTCAAATTCTTGACCTGCGTAAATTAGAATCCAAAGCTTTAAAACTTAATCCGCAACAAGGGGATGTCGTCCCTTACCTGAAATACTTGACGGAATCTCACAGTTCCTACGCTGAGCAGGAGGGGTTAATCCTACAATTTGACAGCGAGCAACCGGAGCTAACGATGGATTTCGACCCCGAAAAGTTGCTGCGGATCACCAGTAACTTACTCTCTAACGCGATTAAGTTTACCGAGAGCGGTGGCCACGTTTATCTCCGCGTAAAGCAAAGTAAGCTTAACGGCAAGGAGGCCCTACAACTGGAAGTTGAGGACACTGGCATCGGTATCGCGCAGGAAAACCAAGCCAACATCTTTACACAATTTTATCAGGAAGACGATTCCGTTACGCGCAGCGGTGAAGGAACGGGAATTGGCTTGGCTTTAACCCAAGAACTGGTACACCTAATGCAAGGAACCATAACCGTGAATAGCGTTCCCAAGCAAGGAAGCACCTTCACGGTACTCCTGCCCATTACCCGTATGGCAACCTTGGCAACGGAATGGTCTGCCCCACAAATAGCGGCGCCCATTGCTAAAGAACAGGGCGCCAATAGTGAATTTATTTCCCAGGCTGCAACACTAGAAGATATTACCGAGAAACCCCGCCTATTGGTGGTGGAAGACAATCGCGACTTGCAACAATACCTGCTTACTACCCTGGAACCTTACTATACCGTCGACCTAGCCGAAAACGGAGCCATTGGTATTGAAAAGGCGATCGAAACTATTCCTGATCTCATCATTAGTGACGTAATGATGCCCGAAAAAGATGGTTTCGAGCTCACGGACACCTTGAAGCGGGATGAACGCACAGATCATATCCCGATCATCCTCCTAACGGCCAAAAGCGATGTCGAATCCAAAATTAGCGGTCTGGAAAAGGGCGCTGATGCCTACCTAGCCAAACCCTTTGAAGAAAGGGAATTGTTGGTAAGGATAGATAAGTTACTGGAACTGCGGAGGAAGTTGCAACAACGGTATGCCAATAATAACCTAGACACGATTCCACAACAGAAAATCGAAGATCCCTTCCTCCAAAAACTTCAAGATTACGTAGTGGAAAATATTAACGACGCTTCTTTGAATATGGATCAAATCAGTCGGGCCGTGGGTATGAGTCGTACCCAAGTATTCCGCAAACTTAAGGCGTTAACTGGAAAATCCGCTACCCTATTCATCCGATCTATCCGCCTGCGTAAAGGCCAAGAATTGTTACGAACTACGAACCTTACCATCTCGGAAATTGCCTACGAGGTAGGCTTCACTTCCTTGAGTTACTTTTCGACTAGCTTTATGGAGGAATTTGGTATCCGACCGAGTACGGTGCGTAGCTAGTACTCTCGTACCTTTCTTTGCACGCGCTCGGCGAGCTCGGTGACCACCCGCGTCCGCGCATGATCATTAATAATTTGCGTGATCCTAACGAGTGGAGCGGATCTTGGGGCCGCGCCCTTAGCCTATCTGATCTAACTTTAACCGCGCTCGGTGCATCCTGCTTAGCACATTACCAAGCTTTATTCATGAAACTCTACGTATGAACCTCATTTTCTGCTGGTGCCAGTTAGGGAAAATGTCTAGTTAATGCATAGCCTAGACAGATAAAAATCAAGTAAGCCCTAAAAACAAGCAAAAAACGAAAATTTTAAACAACTGATTTTCAGTTAATTAACACCTGTTTTTCGGTGCATGCAACATGATTGCAAACGTTTGCAACATGACTTATAGCCCCCACTTCACGTCTCCCATCACCTTTGTAGCAACTCCAGAAGCAAGAAGGGTTTGGCCGCGGTAAAGGACGGTTCTAATTCCATTTTCTTGCCCTTTTGGAGCCCGTTTTAGGCCTTATGTATTCCATAATAATCCAGACATCATGAAACAATACGTGCTACATATAGTAGGCTCCCGAGCACTACTTGCCCCTCTTTTTTTACTCGCTGGCTTTTCCCTATCCGGACAGACCACTATCGACTTTACCGACCCGGCCACCGCCACCTTCGGCACCGACGCCCAGTATAACAACAACGGCGTCATGATGATGTGGGCCGGTGACGCTAACGGGGACGGTAAGATCCTCTACCTAGGCGGGACCGACAGCGACATCGGCGTGCTCTCCATTGCGGTATTTACTAACCCCAGCAATACCAACTTCGAGTCCGACTATCCCCTCAGTGGAGTCTACCACTTGGGGGACCTTAACCTCGACGGCCAGGTAGACTATCTGAGCGGCACCAATGGGGACATCGGCTTAATCTCCCTCGCCGTTTTCCTCAATACCCTGAACACCCAGTTTGAATCCGACTTCCCCGTACAACAACAGCTTCCCACCAACTAAACCACCCATAAAAAAGACAGAAATGAAAAAATGGTATTTCACGGCAATTCTTGCCTGTGGCCTCTACGGCTTGTGCGCCCAACCCGCCACTGGATGTTATGAACTCGTCGAAGTAGGCGATGGATCAGTAGAGGTTCGCTTCAACGTAGCTGCTACCTCCGACGACAGCAACCTTGAAGGTAATAATCGCGTCAGTCGGGGCGAAATAACGCTTTCCTGGACCGGCCCCGGTACTTTTTCCAACGTAACTAATGGAGAATACGCCTGGTTTCCCGACGGCGACACCGACAATTCCGCCCAGTTCCGTTTCGGCCCTACCAATCAACCGACCACCTTCACGCAAGGAGAAAGTGTTCTCTTATTTACGTTCACCATCGACGGCGGAGCTGGTACCATTAACATCAACTCCTCCGACCTGATCAACGTCTTCAACGAAGATCTAGCGAGTGACGACTCCTGCCCAACCAGTTTTAACTTCGGCTCCCTACCCGTAAACTTCAGCGCGTTCACCGCCGATGTCATTAAAGAAAAGGACGTCAAGCTTTGGTGGAAAACGGCCGGGGAGTTGAATAATGATTTTTTCGCCGTAGAGCATAGCACCGACGGCGAGGCCTTCACCGAAGTGGGTAAGGTAGCAGGCAGTGGCACTATAGCGGGCGCCCAAGAATACCAATTTCTGCACCAGGGCACTTTTGTCGGCAATAACTTCTACCGCCTCCGCCAGGTAGACTTCGACGGCACTTTTGCCTACTCCAATATTCAGTCGGTAAAAATCAGTGCTCCCGGAGTTTTGGCAAGGGCCTTTCCCAATCCTGCTGCAGAGCAATTAATCCTACACTTTCCCAGTAACCCAGCGGGACTTCGTATTCAATTGGTGGAAGCCACCGGGCGTACCAGACTAGTCAAAACAGTTGACCCGCAAACCCTGCGAACAACACTTACTGTAGAGCAACTACCGAGAGGCGTGTACTGGCTGCAAATCGAGCGAGAAGGAACAGTCTCCAGCCAGAAAATTTTCCTTTACTGACAGCACTATTTTTTCAATCTGTTTGATTTTACCCCGCCGGCTGGCGTCGGCGGGGCCTTCTCCCGGCTGCTGACGCAGTTCCCCACCCAACAACGAGGGCGATTTTGATCACTTGTTTTCGGGCCACTACTGGACCGAGCAAATGCGATCCCCCCTACCCCACATTGAGCTAGGCTCAGCTAGGAAGACAGTGTCTGTAAGTGGGCGCAAGTACCACCTCAGCCCTTGGCTAAGGTCAAG
>JBCDGT010000469.1:0-4009 GCA_038750915.1 Bacteroidota bacterium | reverse complement strand
CATAGAGGTAGCTCCAAATCAGTTCCCCGTCCGTGCTGAATTTAGTGAGCACTAGTTCTCCGGAACGGGAGTCTGGCGTGGAATAACCCGCTAGAAGTAAGCCATCTGGCAGCTCCACCGCATCTTGAAAAACATTGAACTGACTAGCGGGTAGCCTCCAGGTCCGGTACCACTGAACGTTACCCCGCCCATCCATCCGCCGAGCGTAGGCCAGGTCACTGGTACCCATGTTCCCCATGGCAACAAAGGTTCCGTCCTGCAAGGCTAGCAAATTTCGGAGTTGCTCGTCTTCATCCGGCTTGCCCCAGCCGAAGGTCCCTATATTTTCCGCATTGGCATCTAGGCGGTAAAAAGCGACGTCATCAGTAGTAGCATAGTTGTTCTGGTCACCGCCAATCAACCAGCCAGCAGTAGGGTCCACCAAGTCCAAGGGAGCTGCACCGAAGAGGAAAGTACGCCGATTAGTATCGATACGAACAGACCGAAGGAGATTACCATCTAGGTCCAGAAACTGGGCGACTCCGGCCAGGCGGTCCTGAGCATCCCCCGTCGTATTTCCCACCAGGACGATTCGATTATGTGCCACCGTACAGAAGCGTGCCCGCTCATCGCCACCATTATCATAGTACCGCAAAAAGAAATCCTGGCCCGTCAAAGGGATCACCATGAGGATACCGAAGCAGAGCAATAATTGACGAAACGTGGGCATTACCTGGGTAAGATACCTTTAAGCCAGTAGGCGTTGGACAATAAACGATGATTTTGTCGGCTCAATACTAGCACAAGCACGAGGACACCATAAATTTCCGCAGGAATCAAGAAGGAAAAGCTAAACTGTCGCCTTTTTGGCGGCTAGTTGTTATCCTCTCCGTATTCCCGTCTATTCATGATTTGTTACTGTCCAAAATGTGATAGACTTGGCCAATAGACTAAACAAGACTACAATGGCAATTTAGGCGCGGCCGGACTCCACTGCGCTTGCCGAATTGCAGGTGCTAATTAAGCTCGTTGAACTAGAGTGCTGTAGTGGATGTAGCAAGACACTCACTCAAAGCAAGTTTATCAGCACATTCCAGAAATCGCAAAAGACAGAAAAGAACCTTCTTAATACGCAGACTCCATTCCGATCCCTATGAATTATTGGGACCTCGGAAACCAGCAAATGGTACAAAACATCCTAAAACAAAACAAAGCGAAATCAGGGTAAAACCATCGTTGTTTTAAAGGTATTTTACCACTGCTATTCCTTGATGGAACTACTTAATTCTCAGCAAACTAGCTATAACTTCACGCTTTGACAACCTTACAACTCTCTGCATCCTATCCCCGATCCCGCTCTAACAGCACCATCATCATCGTGCCCAGCAAGATGCGGGTTTCCTCGCCTTCTTCGAAGGTGACGTGCTTGTCCAGCTCAAAAGCACGGCTGATTAAATCAGGCTTTTTGTAGAATACCGCAATAAGGGTACCGTTGGGCCTAGTAACAGTATACTTCGGATTAAATAAGTAGCCAGAGAGCAGACCTAAGATAGGAATTTCACCGAGGAGGCCGTCAGCTACTTTCACCCAACCGTTGGCCTCTTTTATCACCAGGTCTTGCTTGTCCGCTTCATCATAGAGCTCATATTCCGCTTTCCAAAGAGAACGAGCCCCCTTACGGACGAGTCGGCCGTAATCCTTACCATTGGCATCGGTAAAACTATAGCTGGCGTTATAGTCTAGCCAGCGATCCGCTTTGATTTTGAACCGTAAATTGGTTTGAGCCTCAGAGGCAAACACGGAGATGTCTTCCTTGAGTTTGAACGCTTTCTGCTTCACGAAAGCAACCATCCGGCCCTGAGCATCCGTAACGGAAAACTGAGGGTTGAGTAAGGTAATTTTGAACTTGATCGTTAATGGGTAGTTCAGGTTGAGCATAAAAAATGGGATTAAGCGGGTAAATTACGAAATCCAGTATCTTGACCCGTATGATGTACCGCCTCTTCCCCCTTCTTAGTCTCGGGCTCTTGCTTTGCACCTGCGACCGCGCCCAGAATGTGGATCAATCTTCCGTCACTGCAGAGATCGACCGACGCCCCAATATGCTTTGGCTCACTTGTGAAGACATCAGCCCGATGCTGCCTATGTTTGGTGACAGCACGATCGAAACCCCTAACCTCAGCCGCCTGGCAGCTATGGGAGTTCGGTTTCCAAATACTTTCTCCGTGGCTGGTGTTTGCGCCCCTAGTCGTAACTGCATCACCACCGGCATGTATCCAATTAGCATTGGTGGCCATAACATGCGGACCCTAGGGGGCATTGACCGATTAAAAGGTATTGGCCTACCGGGTGAGTATGGTGCGCTCCCCCCTCCGGAAGTGAAGATGATGAGCCAAATCTTGCGCGAAAACGGTTACTTTTGTAGCAATAACCGAAAAACCGATTACCAATTCAAGCCCCCGAAAACCGGCTGGGACGACATCGGTTCTCAGGCTCATTTTCGGCACCGACCAGATCCAGATCAGCCTTTTTTCAGCATCTTCAATATGGAGATTACCCACGAAAGTCAGATATGGACCACCAGTAAGGGAAATTTCCGCTTTGTCCCCGGAATGGAAAGTGATACCATTGATACGAAACGCTGGCAAGGCAGATTGGAGGGAGAGGACCGGCCGCCCCTTACCGTGCCCGCCGACAAAAAGCTCCCTCTCCCACCCTATTTAGTAGATGACGAAGCCACCCGTACCGACATGCGCCGGGTATACTCCAACATCAAGATCATGGACCAACAAGTTGGCCTCCTGCTCGATCAACTAGAAGAAGACGGTCTACTAGACAATACCATCATTTTCTTCTATAGCGACCACGGCGGCCCCCTACCCCGCCAGAAGCGCTTGCTTTACGATAGTGGGCTAAGAGTACCGATGATCGTTAAATGGCCCGACCAACGGAGGGCCGGGGAAATCGATTCTACCCTATTTAGCTTTGTTGACCTGGCCCCTACTGCCTTTAGCCTCGCGGGTATTGAACTACCCGACTACCTTCAGGGCCAGGCTATCCTCGGCCCCGACGCCGCGCCACCACGAGATTACATCTTCGCCGCCAGCGACCGCCTCGATGGCATCTACGATCGTATCCGTGCCGCCCGCGACAAGCGCTACAAATACCTCCGTAATTACTACCCCGAACGCCAGTACTACCTACCTGTCGTCTACCGGGAGCAGATGAATGCCATGCAGTCTTTGCTGAAAGGCCATGATGCCGGCACCTTAACCGACGCCCAGGCCCAGTGGTTCCGCAAAACCAAAGCCCGCGAAGAACTCTTCGACACCCATAATGACCCACATGAACTCCAAAACCTAGCCGAAGACCCACGCTACCAAGATAAGCTCACCGAACTACGCAGTGCTATGGATGCCTGGATCGAACGGGTAGGTGACCTAGGTGCCATTCCCGAAATAGAGCTGGTAGACCGCTTTTGGGGCGGCTCCTCCACCCAACCAGTCACCGGCCGGCCGCAAAAGAGTAGAGATAGCCTTGGGCGTTTCGTCCTCTATAGCAAAACTCCGGGTGCGCAAATTGCCTATCAGATCACTCCTCGAGGTAGTCAACCCGGCCCCTGGCTTGTCTACACCGAACCACTCGATTACCAACGCGGTGACACCCTGCGCGCCGTTGCTCACCGGATTGGGTATAAGGAAAGTGGGGAGAGTATTGGGTATTAGACGGCCTAACGGCCTTTTAGACCAGGCTCCACCTGTTTTAGACGCTACGCTCTTAGACGCGCTGCGCGCTTTTAGCTACTGGTTGATCTCTCCCCTAAAAAGCACGAAGGTGCATCTGAAAGGGCACGGCCCGTCTAAAAGCACGCAGTGCGTCTAAAAGGCCTTCTGGCCGTCTAAAAGGGCGTAGCCTGTCTAACAAGCGCAGCGCCTAAAAGCACGAAGTGCGTCTAAAAGGGCACAGCCCGTCTAATTATCCCCTTGCTTCGTAGACCAAATTTTCCACCCTACCTTTATCTACCGTAATT
>JBCDGT010000468.1:0-4015 GCA_038750915.1 Bacteroidota bacterium | reverse complement strand
ATTCCTTCGACTGTGAGGCGGCTGGAACGGTCGTGTTCCGACGAAGCGGAACACGCCAGCCGTCTCCGGGCCAATTGGTTTTTAATTAGGCGCGGACGGCGGCGGGCCAGGCTTTTGATGGCCAGGCCAAGAACAAGCCTTTCGTGGCCGCGGTCGGCCCCGATGGCAATCTGCAGCAGGCGTTTGAACTACAAACCGGCTATACGGACGCTGCTGGAAATGTAGGTCCCGTCAGTTACACCCCTGATGGACGCCAGGTAATCTTTACCCGCAATAACTTTACCGCCGGCACGCGGATGATCCCCGAAGCCGGGATGTCCCTCAATCTTATGATTGCCGACGTAAACCAAAACGGTACCTGGGTAAATCCCCGACCGCTTCCTTTCAATGGGACGGATTTCAGCACCGGCTACGGTGCCTTCTCAGCCGATGGTAATGCCATTTACTTTAGCTCCAATCGGCCTGAGGGCTATGGTGGTTACGACATTTACCGCGCACGTCGCCAGGGACAAAGCTGGGAGGCCGTCCCGGAAAACTTAGGCACTGTCGTTAACTCCGTCGGTCACGAGATAACGCCTTTCTTCGATGGGGCCAGTCTCTACTTTAGCTCCGATTGGCACCACGGCATGGGGGCTTACGATGTCTTCCGCGCCGAAGTCGTGAACAACCGTCCGACTACACTTTACCATATGGGGAAGGGTATTAACTCTGACCGGGATGACCTTGGCTTCATCTACGATCCGGTGGCTAACTCAGGATACGTCGTTTCTAACCGCATTGGCGGCAGCGGCCAGGAGGATGTCTACAAGGTGGGCCGTGCTAACATCAATACCATCATGTTGGTCCAGTCGGCGCAAGACGGTCAGTTTATCTCCGGTGCCTCGATCGACATGACCTCCTGCGGCGGCCAAATCTACGCTACGGATGCCGGTGGCCGCTACGTGCTACAACCGACGACCGGACTCAACTGTGATGTGGTAATCGGCGCTCCCGGCTTCCAATCTGTCCGTATTCCCGTTCAGAGCCTAACGCCAGATGCACAGAACTTCGTGCGGATCTCGCTAAACGTAGCTGCTGGGCCAGGTGTCCCAGGAGGTGCACTCCCCGCCGGAACTTTCCGCGGTATCGTCACCAATGCACAGACCGGAGCGGCTGTTCCTAACGCTAACGTGCAGGTAGTTCAACGGGCTACCGGAGCGGCCACCAACGCTACGACGGATGCTTACGGTTCTTACACTTTACCCCTGGCTCCCTTCAGTACTTACGATATGACGATCTCTGCCCCCGGATACGAGACCGTACGGTTCCCGGTGACGAATAACGACGGTACGGACCCCAATATCCTAGGTAATATGACGATGCTCCCCGGTGGTGGTGGCACCGGAACCGGTGGAACGCCCTCCTTCGTACAAACGGAGGGGTACTCCGTGCAGTTAGCTAGCTTGGCGAAGGACCCCGATCTGGCTAAATTCGATAATATCAAATCACTTGGTCGGGTCTACCAAGTTAATACTGGGAGTGCATACAAAGTACGCCTAGGCGTGTTTGCTACTCGAGCCGAAGCTGTTGCTGCGCAGGCCCAGGCGAAAAGTGCTGGATATAGTGGAAGCTTTATCGTAGCGGATAACGGACCGAGTGCTTTTGCCAAATCTCCTAGTGGGGGTGGTACTTATTCACCTCCAGTTGCTCCAACTAATCCCGGTGTAGCTGGTCGCTACAAGGTTCAGCTAGGTGCTTTTAGTAAGCCAGAAAATTTTGATCGCAACAAGGCCGGTCAACTAGGTACTGTTGAGACGACGGCGCGTGGTAACCTCACCATCTTCATGATTGGCGGTATTGCCTCCCTGGCCGAAGCGCGCACCGTACAGTCACGGGCACAGACTAGTGGCTACACCGGAGCTTTTGTTTTGGAAGACGTCAACGGACAGCTGGTGAAGGTGCGTTAAGCCCATCCTATACTTTCTCCTAATAGCGGGAGGCGGAGATTTTTAGATTACCGGGATTATATGGATATTGATCCTGTTCGGTAAGCTAGCCATCTCCGCCTCCCGTTTTTACTTTAACTACTTCGCTCATGCGTACTCTGCTGTTTCTACTGCTCTTTGCATCCTGCGTTCGCGCCCAGGAAATCATTCCCCTTTATCCGGAGGGGGTTCCTTGTGCTAGTACGGAAGAGGATGTGGAAGTTCAGCGAGAGGATATTGGCACTTTGATTACACACACCCGTACGCCCGTACTTCACCACTACGCTCCAGTACCCCGGATGGCTACGGGAGGAGCCATCATGGTTATTCCGGGTGGTGGATACGTAGTAGAGGCTTGGGGGCACGAAGGTCAGGATATCAGTAATCGATTAACTTATGAAGGCCTGCACGTCTTCATTTTACGGCATCGATTGCCCAGAAATGAGGAGTTTCCCTGCAAAACGCACGTTGCCCTGGATGATGCTCGTCGCGGTATTCAAACCATTCGGCTCTTGGCGGATTCATTCGGTATTGACCGCAGTCGTGTAGCAGTGCTTGGCTTTTCCGCTGGTGGCCACCTTACCGCTTCCGCGTCAATCCACTTTATTCCCGGTGATAGTACCACTCAAATACCCGCAGCTACTTACTCTAGTCGGCCGGACGCAAGCCTACCCATCTATCCCGTTACCATCATGGATGACTCTGATGCGGGCCACAGCGGCTCCCGGGTGTCTCTCCTTGGGGCACCGGAAGAACAAGATCCGGAGCTGGTAGACTACTACAACCTCCCCGCCCAAGTACACGCCGAAGTACCACCCACTTTCCTGGTACATGCTTCTAACGACAAAGGAGTAATTCCAGAAAACTCCCTACGGTATTATTCTTCCCTGATTAAACACGGAGTGCCCGCTAGTATGCACATCTTTGCTACGGGCGGACACGGCTTCGGGTCAGGAAAGGACAGCGACGGCCCCGTAAGCACCTGGCTTGATTTAGCCGTAGATTGGCTAAGTTGGCGGGGGATTCTTTAATTGAGGTGCATTTCCCACGCAGGTACGCGCAGAGAAACTTCGCGTTTCTTGACGTACTAAGCGTCTCTGAGTGAGCATCATTAGCATCTCATTACTATTAATGACTTATCCTCATCCCTCTCTAAACTGCTACGCTGGAAAGGCCCCCAACGGCAACCGTTACTAAATACCAACCCAC
This sequence comes from Bacteroidota bacterium, assembly GCA_038750915.1. GTDB lineage: Bacteria > Bacteroidota > Bacteroidia > Chitinophagales > Saprospiraceae > Neolewinella. Next base: position 842 of record JBCDGT010000468.1, on the reverse strand, counting down.
CAAATTTACCAAATACCAAAATGATCAACCTCCGCCCCCTAACCCAGCCCCCGAATCAAGCTGATCTCTTGCTAACCCACGAAGCGATTCAGCCCTTTATTCATCGGACTCCAATCATGACCAACGAGAGCCTGAATGCGATGGCGGGTTGCCGCATGTACTTTAAGTGCGAGAATTTTCAGAAGATTGGTGCTTTTAAAATGCGGGGAGCTGCTTCGGCCGCATTACGCTTGACGGAAGAACAACGGGCCAATGGTTTAGCTACCCATAGTAGCGGTAACCACGCTCAGGCGGTAGCACGGGCAGCGCAAATTCTTGGTGTTCCGGCTCACATTGTAATGCCGCACGACGCTCCACAGGTAAAAGTCGCGGCAGTAAAGGGTTACGGAGCTACCGTGAGCTATTGTGAAAACACCCCCCAAGATCGACAAGAGGCCCTTGATAAAGTGGTGGCTAAAACAGGAGCGGCTTTCATTCATCCCTTCAATGACTATGGTGTCATTGCTGGCCAAGCAACGGCTGGTGTCGAGCTGATTCGGGATACTAAAGCAGTGCTTGATTTGATTCTGGCTCCGGTCGGTGGCGGCGGACTCATGGCGGGCTCTGCGCTGGCCGCCCGCTACTTCAGTTTGCAAGCTAAGGCCTGGGGAGCGGAGCCGCGTAACGTAGATGACGCCGCGCGTTCGTTGGTAAGTGGAGAAATCGAAATCAATGAAACCAACCAGACGGTAGCTGATGGTCTTAGGACTAATTTGGGAGAGCGGACCTTTGAGGTAATTAAAAAACGAGTGCCGAAAATCTTGCTGGTATCGGAAGAAGAAATAATTACGGCAATGCGCCAT
>JBCDGT010000467.1:0-4033 GCA_038750915.1 Bacteroidota bacterium | reverse complement strand
CTTCCAGGCACTGGATTTTCGTCATCTTAAGATAGCCGTCGGTGGTGGCATGGCCGTTCAGCGACCAGTAGCGGAGGCTTGGCAAAAACTTACTGGTGTTCCACTGAGTGAAGGCTACGGCTTAACGGAATCCAGCCCCTCCGCCTGTATGAACCCCCTCAATGGCAATATGCGGATCGGTACCATCGGTGTCCCACTGCCCAGTACGGACATGCGCGTCTGGAATGAGGATGAAAACCGCTTAGCGACTACTGAAGAACGTGGGGAGATTCAAATCAAAGGGCCCCAAGTAATGAAAGGGTACTACAACCGTCCGGAAGAAACAGCCAAGGTCATGGATGGTGATTGGCTCAAAACCGGCGATATCGGCATGATGAGCGAAGATGGCTTCTTCCGCATTGTCGACCGTAAGAAAGACATGATTCTGGTCTCCGGCTTCAACGTTTTCCCGAATGAAGTCGAAGATGTAATTGCCGCACACCCTGGTGTTCTGGAAGTGGCCGCGATTGGTATTCCTAGCGAAAAATCAGGCGAAGTAGTAAAAGTCTTCATTGTCCGCAAAGACAAGTCACTGAAGGAAGATGACGTCATCGCCTACGCCAAAGAAAACCTGACGGGTTACAAAGTCCCAAAAGCCGTAGAATTCCGAGAAGACCTGCCGAAAAGCAATGTGGGTAAGATTATTCGGAGACATCTACGGGAAGCGTAAGTTGGTCTGTTGGTACTCTTCGGTATCACGTTCGCTTCGCGGCTACCTGCGGCGGTGGGGATTGAGGGGTTGGCGAAGTTAAAAGGGCCGGAGGCTGCGCCAGTGCGTATACCTGAGCGGCTTCATTAAGACTGAGTAAGGGGGCATCATCTTCTTGATTATACCGCCGGTTTAGAATTACACAACCAATAGCACAGCTGGTACATCGCGTTTTTTCGCAGTACCCTTGCTTTAGTTGTAGCAAGGCTTGACTGTCGCTGGCACTGGCAGGGTTAACGCCCAATTGCTGCCACTGACGAATTACTTTATTTTGTTCCGCCGGTAGCGATCTCAGCACTTGAAGGGCCCTCACTTCTAAACGTTCATCCACCCGATGTTGTCCGTAGGCAGCTAAGGCTGGGGTAATGGTATTGATCAAGATGCCCTGGATGGTAGCCTTACCAAGGCGCCGATTGCTGTTCGCCACTTCCTTGCCAAATCGAAAATGCCTGCGCCAATAATTACTCAGGCTAACTTCGAACATATTCATTAATTCGCGACTATCCGCTGCGGCCAGGGATTTACCAAAAAGTTGTCCGGTCCGGTGCAGCATAGCTGCCAATTGGGCGATGCGTATCGTTGGAAAAGCATTAGGTCGCAAGCGGAGGAAACGCCAAACCGTGACGGGAATGGGTCGTAACTGGTGTTTGCCCCGTAAGACTAGATATTCTCTCCTTAATAGATTTAAGTAGTCTTCATCTCGATCCTGGGCTTCGGGAATTAGTCCGGACTGCCCAAAAAAGAGAGCTTCTAACTGTAGCAAGCTATGCTTATGCTTTTGCACCACCCGCAATGGAATTGATCTGGCTAACATCTCCATCGCATCGGCATTTACACGACTACCCAAGGCGCGACTCATAGATTGGTAAAAGGCTTCTTCCCAGTCACCATTCACAGCTTCCAATTTCTCGGCAAACCGCTTACTACGCATCCTTAAACGCTCCCGAGAAAGAGCTTCTAACCATTGTTGACGGACGGACACCTCAACTTGATGTAGCCTGGACTGGCAGGCGATCCAGCTTTTTTGGTGCATCAACCGCCAGTAGGAGCTCAACAGGCCAGACGGTATCCTACCCTTTAGTTCCAGACAGGGGATTCTACCGCCATTCCTCCGAAAGACGGGGCGGTCCTCCTCGAAGACTACGTGAAGAATTACGTTATCGTAGGCCGGGTCCGTCTCGTGCTCGTGGGCATACCACTCGCTGGCATTAACGTGTATTTCAATGTTTCCGGCCCAATGCAATCCATTAAGTATAATTTGCCCACCGCTAGAATCAGGACCAGCATCTGTGTTATACTGACCAAAATCTTGGATGCTGATGTTTTCTCCAGTAGTTGTAGTAAGGTTACCGAGATTAAAACGGGCTTGTTTCCAGAGGTAATGAAGGAAATCTTCTCGCACGATAAAATAAGTTGCGAGAGGGTAAGAATTTCAGGCTTTACTAATCAAATATAGTAAGTTTAAAATTATAAAACAAAATTATAATTAATAAGAGAATACCAACATCTAGCTGACCACCGTTAAGAAATGTTAACGATGGTTAAGGCATCCAACTAAAGTGGGCCTTTATCAGTCTTTAACGTACAGTTATTATGACCCCACCCGGTTTCCAAGAATAAAGTTAGCATTAGCATGAAAAAAGTACTCTTCATCATTTTGGCTGCCATTGTTGGCGGCTTTGCCGCTTTAGGCGGCGCCCAAGTATTCGGTTGGAATAAGCAGGAAGTAAAATACGTAGAGGTACCTGCGCGTCCTTCCTCCAACTACACCAACTTTGCGGAGACAACAACCACAAATGTAAACCCTGCCCCTACCGTAGGTTTTGCTACGGCTGCTGAAAAGGCGGTGCCCGCCGTGGTACACATTAAGGCTGGTAAATCCGCGCGCTACGCAGGAGGTGGCCAAGATGGGGGAAATGGCCTTCCATTTGGAGAAGACCAAATGCCCGAATCCTTACGAGATCTTTTTGGCTTACCTACCCCCGACGGCGAAGACCGGCGTGAAGCTCCGCTGCGGCAGGGATCTGGTTCAGGAGTAATTGTTAGTGCTGACGGCTACATTGTTACTAACAACCACGTTGTGGCCGGATCGGAAGTACTCGAGGTTGTTCTGAATGACCAGCAAACCTACGATGCCGAAGTAATCGGTACGGACCCAACGACCGATATTGCCCTAATTAAAATTGACGGACAAGACCTTCCAACGGTAAAATTTGCCGACAGCGACAAGCTCAAAGTTGGTGAGTGGGTAGTAGCGGTAGGTAATCCCTTCAGCCTAACCAGCACCGTTACCGCTGGCATCGTATCCGCTAAGGGCCGCAGCATCGATATCGTCCGCCGCAGTGGAGGGGAACTAGCCATCGAATCCTTTATCCAAACAGATGCCGTGGTAAACCCCGGCAACTCTGGTGGTGCCTTGGTCGACATCAACGGTGACTTGGTTGGCATTAATACGGCCATTAGCAGTCCTACGGGCGTATTTGCTGGCTACAGTTTTGCCGTTCCTTCCGCCATCGTGAAAAAAGTAGCCGAAGACCTTCGTGAATTCGGCATCGTACAGCGTGGTTTACTTGGGGCACGGATTGTGGAACTCAATACCAAATACGCCGAAGAGGTAGGCATTAAGCGCGATAATGGCGTCTACATCTCCGAAGTAACCAAAGGAAGTGCGGCCGAGGAAGCAGGTCTGGAAGATGGCGACGTCATCCTAGCCGTAGACGGCGTAGCTACCCTACGCAACAGTGAGTTGCTCGAACAACTAGGTCGCCGCCGCCCCGGTGATGAAGTGGTTTTGACCTACGAGCGTAACGGACGCGAACGCACTGCCGTGGCCCGCCTCAAGAACGCTAAAGGAACGACTACGGCCATTCTTCCCGAACCAGAACCCGCCTCCGTCGAAGTCCTCGGTGCGGAATTCGTCACCCTCGATGAAGACACTGCCAATGAACTAGACCTCGATGGTGGCGTAGTGGTAGCCGACATCATGGAAGGCACGCTTTCCGAGCAGACCCGCATTCGCCCAGGCTTCGTCATTACCCGGGTAGACGGTAACATCGTTGAAGAAATCAGCGATTTCCGCAATGCTATGCAACGGGCAGATGGGGCTGTTTCTCTGGAAGGTGTATACCCCAGCAACCCCGATAAAATAGAGCGCTATGCCGTCGTTAAAGAGAACCAATAACCGGATCTTGCACCTACCAGCAAGCTAAAATAAAAGCGGCTCCAATCCTGTAAGATTGGAGCCGCTTGTATTTTAGTTAAACGCTGCGTACTGTTTTCTAAGTT
>JBCDGT010000466.1:0-4037 GCA_038750915.1 Bacteroidota bacterium | reverse complement strand
AATGGGGACAATCAGCAATTTCCTCATCGACTGTATCTTTTGCTGGCGTAGCCACAAAAATTCACCCGATGTGTGAAATGTCGACGTGTTATTATTCTAAAATTCTTAAAATATTGGTTAGCTTGAGTTGCTGAGCGAGCTTTTTGGCGGTAAGTCCTTGCTCGGTACTAGCGTTGCGATCGGCACCATTTTTTAGGAGCATAATTACGAGGTCGCTATTACGGCTTTCCACTGCCTCCATGAGTGGTGTCCAGCCATCGGCTTCATAGTCTAGATCAAACTTCTTGTGCATTTCAGATACCGTTAGATTTTCACTATCACGATAGTCCAAAGGGCGATTTGCGGTGAAGCGAATCTTGCGAATAGTGGCTTCTAGATCAGCGCCGGCTTTGATAAGAGCAGTCACCGTAGCCATATCTGTTTCGGTGATGGCAACGACCAGTGGGGTGGCATTTTCGTATTGGGCGATGGTGTTTTTATGGTGATTACCCTTAGAGAAGTAATCAATGTCGCGATAAGAACAAGTCGATTCTAGGTCTGCGCCGTTACTAGCTAGGAGGGCAACTTGAGCTGCTTGTCGTTCACGGGCCGCCAAGAAGATGGGGCTACATACTTCCCCCTTACCACTTCCATGCACTGAGGCACCATTTTCTAGCAAGTACTGTGTTATGGCCGTTTTCCCTTCCCGGGCAGCTAAGCTTATGGCAGTCGAACCATCGTCGTTGCTATAGTTAAGGTCGGCACCAAGCTCATGCAAATATTCGACTGTTCCGTGCTTCCCTTCCCGCGCAGCCATTAGCAAAGGGTTTCCTAACTCAGCGGGGTCTAGTCCATTTTCGGCTAGTAATTTAAGGATAGAAGTTTTTCCTTCCCTTGCCGCTAGATCATAAGCGCTTCTACCACTACGATCTTTAACACTGGGGTCTACTCCCTTTTCTAAGAGGAGGCGTACTACCTCATACTTACCTTCTCTAGCGGCGAGTAATAAAGCGGGGCCAAGTGAAGCTTCGGAAGTTATTTCTTTTAGCAATAGGCGAACTACGCTGGCTTTACCTTCTCTGGCGGCTAACATCAGGGCAGTATTACCATTGCGGTCCTTTACTTCGGGATCTATTCCTCGCTTGAGAAATTCCCGCACGGTTTCCGTTTCCCCTTCTCTGGCTGCAGCGAGGAAAGCACGGGCGGCTTGATCGTTATTACTCACATCCTCCGTTTCGAGCAAATACCTGATGATATGAGTGTGCCCTTCATCACCGGCAATTTCAAGCAAGTCATGGCCTTCTGCGGAAAGCTCCTCTAGGTTGATATTGCCCTGCTCCATAAGCACTTTAATAATGCCGAGGTTACCTTCATCGGTAGCGTAAACAATGGCGGAGTGTCCGTTAAGGTCTTTTTCGCTAGGGTTAGCACCCTTTTGCAACAATAGAACTACAATATCTTTATTGCTCTCCGCCGCCGCGAAGATCAGCGGCGTTCTGCCTTCACTGTCCTTAGCACCCGCGTCAGCGCCTGCTTTCAATAAGGCTTCAGCTACTTCCAGTTGGCCTTCTTCGGCTGCATAACTAAGTGGCGTCCGACCATTTTCGTCGGTAACGTCTACCTCACTACCCAACTGAATAATGGTGCGTACCGCCCGAATCTCACCTTCTTTGGCGGCTTCGTGGAGAGGGTGCTGGCCGCCCCCTTTCATGCTAAGCACGTCCGCACCATTTGAAACTAACAGGCGGAAAACGTCCATATGACCCTCAGAGGCCGCCATTGCCAGGGCGGAGCGACTATTGTTCTTGCCCTTTAAGTTAACATCAGCTCCGGCTTCAATTAAAACGATGGCAGATTCGTGGGATCCTTCGTCCGCTGCTTCGATCAAGGCGGTCCAGCCATGAGCGTTGACGAAATTTACGTCAGCTCCTGCATCAATGAGTAGTTGGACGACTTCCTCGTGATTTTCACTAGCGGCGGCCATGAGTGGAGTAAAGTCATGTTCGTCCGTCTGGTTGAGATCAGTGAATTCCTCTTTTTCTAGGAAGTAGGCCACCAGTTCTTCTTGCCCTTCATAAATGGCTTGCATAAAAAGATCGAAAAGACTGCGAGGATCCCCTGCGGCTTGCTCTAGCTGTTCATCGAATAACTTCTGGAGTGCGAGGGCTTCCTCGGGGCTTAATGGGCTTGGTGGGCCGGGTGGCGGTGGTGGCGGCCCAAAACCATTGCGCTCCGCTTCGGTTGGGATGGTAAATTCTCCTTCGTGGAATATTTCGAAGTCGTTTGTCGAAGATACCCCATTAACTAAGCTGCTTTCTTGTTGTCCGGAAAGATTAAGCGCCAGGGCTATACAACCGGCGATGATAACGGCAGTGGTAAAGCCTTCGCCGTAAGTGCTGGTGTTCAGGTAGCCGGAGAGGAGTCGGGTAATCCGCTGTTTAAAACCTTTGCCGTCGCCGGCATAAGCCATGGCTAGGGACGTGCCGGCCAATTCTGTTTCTTTCAATTCTAGCAGCGTCTTAGCGTAGCCAACCGGCTGACCAGTAGCTTCAATGGCCAAGTCATCGCAACAGTGTTCTCTTTCTTCCTCGATGCGAGCGGACATCCACCAAACGGCAGGGTGGTAGAAAAAGACGGTGCAAAACAGACTCTGTAAGAGGTTGACGAGAAAGTCGTGGCGTTTTACGTGGGCCAGTTCATGGGCTAAAATAGCTACTACTTGACTTTCCCGTAGTTCCTCCAGCAAGGCGGGAGGAAAGAGCACCGCCGGCCGTAGCCAACCGATCACCATTGGCGATCCGATGCGGTGAGTAGTGAGGTAACGAACTGGTTTACTGATTTTTAGGGCAGTTTCTAGTTCTTGGATCTGCCCAGCCCAATGAGCGGGGAAACGCTCCGTTCCGTAGTTTTTCAACCGCTGAATAAAGGCGAGTTGACCTAAGAACCGCAACTGCAACATGAGTACACCCATCAGCCACAAAGTGACAATTAAGGGCAAGTGATCATTATAATATTGAATCACCCGCTCTTGGAAACTTACCGTTGGCGCAGTACCGGCAGCAGCCGTTTCCTGCACTTTCGGAGCAGCCTCAGTTGTGCCATTGGGTTCGCCGAAAGAGGCCGTTTCCGTGTTGGGCGTCCCAAAGGTTTCCTGGACAATAGCCGTGGGGACGGCTGGGCTGTAAAGACGATAAAAAGTGGTGCCAACCGTAACGAAAAAGGCACCGAGAAGGCTTATGGCCACCACGTATCGCGCTTGCGCGGAGTACTTGCGCAGCAGGATCAGTAACCCACCCAAAAGGAGGGCGAAAAGAGCGGCTTGCCACAGGGTGTGTACGAGGGTCCAGCCGAGGGCGTGGACCAATTCTGGAGATAATAATTGCTCGATCATTAGTCCTTGTTTTCTAGTTTATTAATGAGGGCTTTCAGCTCATCGATGTCCTCCTTGCTGGTCTTATAGTTGCCGAGCGCTCGCATGGCAAGGGCTTTGGCTGAGCCACCGAAGGTGCGGTTCATAAAGGTGTCTAGTAAGCTGTTTTGGGTGTCTTCCTGGGCAATGCTGGCAGCGTAGATGTGCTTGCGCCCCTGGCTCTCTCGCGTAAGAAAGCCGCGCTCCATCATCACTTGCATTGTTTTTAAGACGGTAGTGTAAACAATGTCACGCTCCTGAGAAAGTGCCTGGTGCACCTCCTTGACGGGTAGGGGCCCCCGCTCCCAAAGGAGCTGCAGCACGTCTAGTTCAGAAGCCGTCGGCTGGAGTTTTTGGTCTTTTGGCATAGCTATTACGATTTTGCTCGTAGCAAATGTACGAGCGCAGTCGTAGTAATGCTAATTTTATTACGATTTTACTCGTTATAAAATAAATTAAGGCGCGCCCGCAGGTGCTGAGTGGGGTAGGACGCATTCAGCAAAGCGAAGTACGTAAGCGCCATCACTTAGTTCGCATGACGAGTTTTCACCCTGGCCCTACCACCATGGGTGACCCCATACTCCAAATTTGCTCACACACCATCGCCTTGATTGTATGTAAGAGGAGTGTCAATAATTTCATTATTTTT
>JBCDGT010000465.1:0-4039 GCA_038750915.1 Bacteroidota bacterium | reverse complement strand
TCCTTGCTCGTCGATGCGCAGTTCAATGAATACGTTATCGATGAGCAAAGCAGATTTTTCCATAATCGCACGGGTGGCCTCGCCTTCCATCACCCAGCTAAACTGAATGGTATCGGCATAACCGGCATTACGAGCCAGGTTATCCAACCCTATTTCCACCGCTTGCCGCTCACTGGCCTGCCGTTGGGCGCCGAACTGTTTGGCTTCCCGACGAAAATCTTGCAGTAAGTTGTAGCGGTTCAAAACATCTTTACGCGGATTGGTCCGGCTTAGCGGAATGAGGCCGAGGGCCTTAACGAAAACCTTGTCGCGCTTTTCCTTGATCTTCTTCAGGGTCTCCCGAATTTTTATTTCCCCAAGCATCACGGCCGAATAGGTTTTCACCTGTCGGTGACCGTTACCATCCGAGACGTACTTGGCTGCTTCGTGCAGCATTCGCCAGTGTTGTTTCCCTACCGCGGCGTAGGCTTCGTGGAACCAGTGTAAATCAATGGCGCCAGCGCGAAAGTCTTGGTGTTCGATGGGGCTAAAGCGGGCGACAATAGCCTGCTTATCCTGGTTGCTATATTCGGTAGCGTGGGCGTGGAACCACCAAACGGCTCCCTCTAGGTCTGTAATCCCGAGCAGCTCTCCGATCCAAGGTGCCCACTGTGGTGCATACATGGCTACTTCCAGCCAGCGTTTCTTCGGCACCTTACTCGCTTTGGCCGCCTTGATGAAGTCAGGAACCGTGTCTGACTCTTCCGCCACACTGTTTTTAATCAACGCGCTGAAGATGCTTTTTTGGGTAAGGTCGCTGGAGTAAGAATAGCCCCGCTCTAAGGGCGTTTTCCCTAGTCGCTGGACGAGTTTGATCAAATAATCGGCCCCGGCAACTTCCGTAAAGTTGGCCACGTAGGCAGAAGCATCAGTGGCCAGTTCACCACGTTCCAGTTCTACTGCCAGTAGGTTTTTTTTCAGGGGAGAAAAGACACCCCGGGGAATACTGTCCAGGAAAGCTTCGGGAACCCGTTGCCGCCGCCCGTCGGATTCCAGTAGTTGTAATAAACCGCTGTTGATTAGGGTCTGTAGGTGGAGATCCGCATCCGTAATTTTTCCTTCCTCGTGTAGCAGAATACTTAACCAGGCCGAAGGAGGACGTAGCGAACGCTCGGACAGCTTACTCGCTAGTAAGGACGATAGGGAAGCACTTGGATAAGTATTCGTTGCCCTAGCGGCCAGCAAGACGTTTGTCAGCTGCCAAAGACGGAGCATATCCTCGGGGTCTTGGCGGGCAATGATCGCCGGATGATTGTAGTCGAAGGAGCCAGGCAAGCCATTTGGTAAGATATCCACCCAGTGGGCTTTGTAAGCTTGGTAGTAGCCATTGGGCTGAACCTCAACTTCCCGGCGTAAGTCCACCGGCAGTCGGGCGATAGCGTCCTCTAAGATATCCAGCTTGAATTTGAGCATGGTCGGCTCATCGGCATAAGCGGCGTAGAAGTAGCTAAGCAGCTGGCTAATGCGGCGGTTATAGCTATCATACCGATTGCTGTCACTAAGTTGTAGCTGTTTTACGTCGGGGACGTACTGCCGGAAGAAGGAAGTAAAAGCCGAGTATTGACCAAAAGGGCGTTGGAAATTATTCACGTGGTGGATGGCCATCAGCAGTTCAAAATCATTGAGGCTGCTTTGGTCATACCAGTCTTGCCAGACCTTTGCTTTCGGAAGAAAAGCGAGTTGCTCTCGTGGGCTAAGCTCAGTAACCTCTCGGGTGAAGTGAATGATTTCCCCCAGAAGAACGGTCTGGGAAAAATCGGGGCGATAATACGCCTCGTATTCGTACTGGGCGTTGGCCAGATAACGGCTTACTAAGTCGTTGATGGCCCGGCTGATCTTCTGGGCATCGATGAAGTCGGCAAAAAGAAACTTCGTTTTTCCACCGACCAGTCGCTGCAACAGATTTCCCTTTTTAGTCGCTTCCTTAAATTTCAGTTGAGGGGTAGGCAAGACGGAAAGTTGACCAAAGTCGATCAGGCCAAAGCCGTTTTCCCGCGAGAGCTCTGATTTCTGGTCGCTGAACTTCTCCAGCAAGACTTGCTCGTTTTTCGAGAGGGTGGGCCGTTCCCGGTAAGCTGGAATTTTGGTGTTGATGTAATCCAATAAACGGTTATCGGCGTGTAGGATCGTGAGTACCTCCAGGCCCGCCAAGCGTTGGTCAATGCTTTTCCCCAACAGCAGAGCATCCACCAATTCCCGAATGACGGCCGGGGGTTGCTGGAGGATGATCTTGATCAGCCCCGCCCGGAAGTGTTTGCCCTTCCGGCGTAGTAATTTAACGACTAGTATTCGCTCGGCTTCACCCAGGGGAATGGCTTGCAGTAGCTTCATCCCCGTAGCCATGACGGTGGCGTTGCGGTCACTTACCGCCTGGTGAATCAGCTTACGCTTCCACGGGTCTTTTTCGAGATCAATCTCTTCTTTAGCTTTCCTGCCACGATCGTACTGGAGGCGGTAGGTGCGGTGGTTGGGAAACAACTGGCGGAAATAAGTTTCCCGTGAGGCCGAGGGCAACCGGCTGATGTCTTCGCCTAGTTGGATGAGGTGCTCCTGGCTTCCTCGCCGAATGATGTAGTTGTAGAAGTATTCCGGGGTGATCTTAGGAGCTAGCCAGGAAAAAGCACTGGAAGGGTAGGTTTTTCCTGCGGCGGGCAAGGCCTCCGCATGCTGCCGCATGCGAATAAAAAGCGCATCGGTAAACGGCATGGTTGACGGAAAACTTAAACTCACCCAGTAGTCGAGTTCCAAGTCTTCGCCGAAGTGTTCTTTAGTCCACTCACCGACCTTGGTATGACTATAACCGGTTTGGTGGAGGAAGTAACAGGCCAGTAATTTTTTCGGGCGATCCTCGGAGAGCAGTAGGTCCGCCGCTTGGGCTACTGCCGTATTCACCTCCCTAACGGCCAGCCCCCACAGACCGACGTAAGCCTCCAAATTATCATTACTACTAAGTAGTGTCGTGGCCTCGGTTTCCGCGTCTAAAGCAGTCTGAGCCAGCCTCAAAACACGTTCGATGGTCTTCTTCTTCGGTGCCTCCCAACCAAAGCCAAACCAAGTATCTACCGCCCGGACCACACTGCTGAAGCGCGCCAAGTCATTTTCTAGAATAACGTTAATGAGGTGAAGAAAAGCGCCAAGATGGCATTCATCAACCACCTCCAGGATGGTCTGCCGCAGGCCTTCCTGGCGCTGCGCGGCCAGGAGCAGACGCGCTATGAGTTGCCAGCCGGCTGGGCGATCGGCGATCAACAAGCCTTGGATAATCCCCCGACTTACACCGCCAATTTCGTCTTCTCCTTGCAGGATGTCTTGCAGTAGTTGAAAGAAGGGACCACCCTCCGCTTCTGCTTCCAGACCGGCGGCAAACCAAAGACCGCTGTGGGAATTCTGCCAACCGCCAGCTGCATCGTAACGGGCGGTAGCGTGTAGGTCTAAGCCACAAAAACCCGCCCGGCCACTATGGAAAAGCTGCTGGAATATGCTGAGTTTGCGCGCGAGATAAGCCTCCTCCCGTGCGGTACGAAACGGGCGGCGGTTATAGCCACTCTGGAAGGGGAGGCGGTTGATCAAATCCCATACGGCGGGAACCAGCTCGCTCTTGGCTTCGCCAAAGAGCAAGACGGCTAGGCGTTGGCCTTCTTTGGTTGACCAGGGGTTTGTTGTTTTCTTGAAGTAGGTATCGAATACTCCAATTACGGAAGGGGCTTTATTGTACTCGAATAGGTTAGCTACCAGCATGCCGAGGGTACGGTAAGCCGTTGTGAAGCCGGAAAAATCCTGCTTGGTCAACTGGCCGAGCTTATGCTGCTTAAGGAATTTACGGGCGTTTTCAGGACTGATCATGCGTTAAAGGGATTAATGGGGTGAGGAGCTATTGCTCCAGAAATTATCTGGGTGTGAGAGGAACTTGATAAGATGGGAAGTTCGGAGCAGTAGCTCCTCGCCATTTCCAGTAGGTCCCACTCAATATAGTAAGGCGGAGGAAAGTGATAACGCTTGC
>JBCDGT010000464.1:0-4044 GCA_038750915.1 Bacteroidota bacterium | reverse complement strand
TTGGTGACGGCATAGGGGAGCAAAAAATTATTCCGGAAATTGGAGATGTCATCATTATTGTGGCGGAGGCTTTCGTAGTCTTTGCTGTAAAGTTGAATTAATTGATTAACGAGCGAGTCTTCCCTAATCAGCTTTAACTCTCCGGTGCTTTCTAGGGCACGAAAGGTGGCGTTGCTACTGCTGAAGCGTATGGTAGTAAGCAGGTTGCGCATACTATTTGCTACAGTTTGCCGGTAAGTAGGAACATCGGGATTGTTGAGTGCGCCAATTAGTTGACCTGCCGCCGTGACTTGTTCTTCTCGGTGCGCGCGCTCAGACCGTAAAACAGCTAAGTCTGCCTGGAGGTCACTGTGTAGGAGTTCAAGGTATACTTGCTCCTGGCGTGCGTTGTCCCAATGTTGGAAAATATTACTCAGCCACAAGGAAATGAGCACCCCTAAAATAATGATGAGGATTTCTAGGAGGATGTTGGCAATCAAGCCTTTAGTAGATTTTGACTGACCGAGGAGCCTTTCCGAAAACATATTGATAGGATGAATTAGTGTCTTGGCTGAAGATACAGTGAAAACTGATGAAGTTCAGGGCAAGCATCCTCCTCAATCGGAGCTGGAAGCGTGTCAACAATAAGCCGTAATACGACAGTAAGCCAGAGCCTAAAAGACTCCCTAAAGCTTTTGATGACTCGATGCTTATCTACTTAAGGCATCAGGCTGGTCACTTTATTCTGCCCATATACCTACCGGTGCAAAAAGTGATTTAGGGCGCTGCCGCGGGTGCTGACAAAGTTCATTTGAATAGCAAAGACCTCTGCCTGGTAATAGCTAAACGTATCCCAACTTAATACAGAGAGCAATAACGGCGGCAGTATTCCGACAATCTAGCTTTTTCAGAATATTACCTCTATGCTTTTGCACCGTTCCGATGCTAATACCGAGCAATTTCCCTATTTCCTCCGTTGTATACCCCTGGGAGAGTAGGCGCACCACTTCTAGTTCTCTTTTGGTAAGTCTTCTTTTTTTCGTTTGGTGCAGCTCAAAGTCCTTAATGGAGGGATCAATGCCGAGGTAGGAGGGTTCTCCGTCGAGGCCGATGATGGAGAGCCGATTACTGTAGGCGGGGGCAAAGGCCCCGATATCAGTTTCAATATCTAATACCTGACCCAACCGGCCTTTTTCGTCCTGGGAGATGGTAATGGCTTGGTGGAGAATATGGCGATAGGTGCCATCCGCATGTAGCATCCGAAAGCAATAAGAAAACTTATATTTTCTCATTTTTTTCAGGGGGACTCTGTAGAACAGGAAGTCGGTAATGATTTCTTCACAACGCGTAAGGTGCTGTACGTCATCCGGGTGCAGTCGTTCGAAAAACGCAAGCAAGCCAAACTCATCCGGCGAAATGCCTAGTACTCCCTTTATGCCGGGGCTAACGTAGGTGAATTTACGGGTACTAAAGTCGATGGTGAAGAAGTAACTGGGCCCGGGACAAAAAATATTAGCGGCTAATTGAGAGGCAAATTGGTCTTTACTGGCTACGGAGGTTTTGGCGAAGTATTCTGCTTTGACGTCCCAAACGGCAAGGGCGGAAGCTAACTTTTCATTCATAAGGATTTCACGATTTGATAGGGTTAATAGGGGAGGGTGCGAGAAGTGATCCGAAGATATCCTTAACTCGAAAATTAAACTTTTCGCTAATGTAGCTAATGCTTCGATGTTCAAAATCAAATAATTACTCAATTGTTCATTAACCGCCGATCAATATCGGCTTGAAAGCGGAGCTTACGGGAGGATAGAAGAGGAGATTTGGAGGCTTTACTGCTAGTAACCGGTTTTACGGCTGCGCCCACCCCCACAGCCTCGGATGGCTAAAACGTATCTTTGCTCTCCCAAGTAGAGGGACAGCCCCTATGAGTAAGCAGAAATTCGGCACCGCCCCGGTGTTTTTTACCGCCATCAGTACCATTCTCGGTGCCATCATGTTCTTGCGTTTCGGCTTTGCGGTCGGTATGGTTGGTCTAGCAGGTACTATAGCCATTATCCTAATCGGTCATGCGGTAACGATCCCAACGGCCATGGCTATTGCCGAGATTGCTACCAATCAGAAGGTAGAGGGGGGGGGAGAGTACTATATCATCTCGCGCAGCTTCGGCTTGGTAATTGGGTCCACTATCGGCATTGCTTTGTATATGTCCCAGGCTATTTCCGTAGCTTTTTACATCATGGCTTTTACGGAAGCCTTTCGGCCTTTTTTGGAGTGGATCAGCGCTACCTATACCCTGTTGCCTTGGGCGGAGTGGCTGTTAGATCAGCCGCAAACTATTGGTATCCCGGCCTTGCTTTTACTGACGCTTCTGATCCTGACCAAGGGAGCGGACCTAGGGGTGAAAGTGCTCTACACCGTTGTTGCTACCCTTGCTCTGGCCCTCATTGCCTTTTTTATTGGACAAACGGATTATGCCGCTGCGAACAGTGTCGACTTTTTTAATAGTTATACCGCGGATCTAGCAACTACGGGGTTGGCTATCGAGGAGTTAGTGGTGCAAGGCCCCGATACGGTATACCTTGGCCAAGACGAAGCGAGTATGCGAGTCGCTCCTCCGACCGAACCGAAGCCGGATATTCCCCGACTTAGCTTTTTTACGGTCTTTGCCATCATCTTCCCAGCTTTTACCGGAATGACCGCAGGGGTTGGCTTGAGCGGAGACCTTAAAGATCCTGGTCGTAGCATACCGATGGGGACGCTGGCGGCTACTATTGGTGGTATGATCATCTACTTTTTCATGGCGTGGAAGCTAGCGGCTTCTGCTCCTCCGGAAGCCCTGGCGGATACTAGCCGGTTGGTCATGGCAGATATTGCTTGGCAAGGCTGGTGGATCATTCCCCTCGGCTTGGCGGCGGCTACTATCTCCTCCGCGCTGGGGTCTATCTTAGTAGCCCCCCGTACCTTGCAAGCCATCGCGGCGGATAAAATCTTCCCGGCTCCAGCCATTAATTTCTGGATTTCCCGCGGGAAGGGACCCAATAAGGAACCTTACAACGCAAGCCTGATCACGGTAGTCGTAGCTGCCTTCTTTATCATGCTCGGTGCCCTTGACTCCGTGGCGGAAATTATTTCGATGTTCTTCATGGTGACCTACGGTTCGCTGTGCCTCATCAGCTTTCTCAATCATTTTGCTGCCGACCCCAGTTACCGGCCGCGGTTTCGTTCCAAGTGGTACGTTTCTTTATTTGGTGCCCTGGCCTGTTTTGGTTTGATGTTCTTCATGAACTCTACCTACGCGGCCATCGCCCTGATCCTAATCGGGGTATTGTACCTGTACATCACCGCCGCCAACCCGGATAAGCGAAGTATGGCCCTTATTTTTCAGGGGGTAATTTTTCAATTTAGTCGACGACTACAGATTTTTTTGCAGAAAGCGGATAAGGAGGAAAAGAAAACCTGGCGCCCCAGCGTCATTGCCGCTTCGGATAAGACCTTCACGCGCTTGGGGGTTTTTGACTTGCTGCGCTGGCTGAGCCAGAAGTATGGCTTTGGCACTTACTTACACCACGTCAATGGTTACCTTAGCCACGAAACGAGCGAAGAATCCGCAGCTACTAAGCAAAGAATCATCCGGATGGCCGAATCGACCGATAGTCGGATTTACGTGGATACGATTGTTTCTCCTTCTTATACCTCAGCCATCGCTCAGATCGTCCAGTTTCCGGGCATTGCTGGGACGGAGAACAACCTATTATTGCTGGAATTTTCCAAGGGAAACGCAGAAGGACTAACGGATATCGTGGATAATTTCAAGCTCATTAAATCCGTGGACTTCAACATCGGTATTTTGGGCGTTTCCGAACGTGGTTTCGGCCTGAAAAAAAGTATTCATGTATGGATTACGCGCTCTCACTACGAGAGTGCCAACCTGATGATTCTGTTGGCGTACGTGATGACCGGCCATCCGGATTGGGAAGGGGCAGAAATTAAGCTATACGCTGTCTTTGAAGAATCTAAGCTGAAGCAAGAGGAGCAGAGCCTTTACGACCTGATCGAAACGGGCCA
>JBCDGT010000463.1:0-4055 GCA_038750915.1 Bacteroidota bacterium | reverse complement strand
TGGGATTTTCACGAACCCGTAGATAATCTGGTAAAAGAGTTTGAGGAGAACGATCCTCGCCTAGACCACTCGCTATTGCTACCGGGCGAAATGGTCGACTTGGGCGGTGACCAGGGTATGACCGAGTACACTTCGGATTTATCCCAAACAGGCTATCACTTTCAAAAGTACGCTTCCTGGCGGGAAACTGGCGGCTTAAATGACGGACAAAATGTGCCAATTCTACGGTCAGCCGATGTGTATTTGCTGGTAGCCGAGGCTAAAATCCGCTCGGGTCAAAACGGTGATACAGAACTCAATGCAGTACGTCAGCGGGCGGGCTTGTCGCCCATCACCGGGGCAACAATGGATGATATTATTCACGAACGACGGGTGGAGTTGGCGGGAGAAAACCAACGTCATCAAGACCTCATTCGCTGGGATAAAGCGGGACTGGTAGACATCGTAGCGATCTACGCGGAAGACCGGGGAACGTTCGATCCATCTCGAAATTTTCAGCGGCCTAAGCACTATTTATTCGCCATTCCCCAACGGGAAATCGATTTGAGCAACGGGGTGCTAGAACAAAACCCAGACTATTAAGTACTTGATTGAAGCTTCTGCGGTCTTTCCCCGGATCTGTTCCGGGGAGAACACCTTTTGTCTTCAGAAGTTGGTAAATGTACATCTACCCCATTATGAAATATGTGCTTCTGCTAACGCTATTATTGTCGGTCTCGTGCCAGTCTGATCATGCAGAAACTATTATCGGGCAGTGGCAAGTTGACTCGGTGGCTACCTTTTACAACGGGTTTACGTACCGTAGCCCCGCCCAGCACTGGAACGAAACGTATCGTTATGACTCCACGCAAGTAACGATGAAACGCTCCGAGGGTAGCCAGACCTTACCGTACTACATTGAGAAGGATACGCTATATTATCTGGATCAACTGCGTTCGCCGCTAAGCCAATTTACGATTGTCCGGTTGTCTAATGAGCAGATGATCTTGATGAAAGAAAAAACACCCCTCTGGCAAGGCGGTGAGCAAACGCGCTACGAAATCCGCTATTTTTCCCGCACCAATGATTCACCGTTAACGACGCGCGTTTCTCCCTGAATGTTGGTTATTTGTACTGAAGTCACGGCTTGGGGTACTGGCAGATGTGCTGAAGACTGACTAAGGTAGCCCTGCCCTTGGTATCGTTCTCTTTTTTCAGTGCGTCCATCAGCATAGGTAAGCCGCGCATAGGCATCATCAGCCTGCCAGGGTATAGTTTGAATAGGTAAATTTTGCGCTAGCTCGTAACTCAGTAAAGGACCATTATTTTGGGTTACTAAATACCAAGGCTTACCGTCAGCTCGGGAAAGGCGAGCGATAGACTTAGCATCTCCGGTTACCCAAAAGCCACTTTGAGCAGAAGGGACAACTGCGAAGTTTCCGTTACCATCACCCCACAAACAAAGCCCAGTGAAGGCATCGTAGCGTCCGGTGCGCACTTCGGTAGCGTAAGAATTTCCTACCAGCAGAACATCCAAGTAAGCATCTTTATTGAAGTAGCCTACTTCCATCCCGAAGACTGGGGCGAGCTGGGCTTCGGTGGGTAGCCGATGAACGGCGAACTGAAAATCTCCCAGATTCTCCAGATAACAGCTTTCCAGAAGAGTAGCCTCTAGCACCATTGCTTCCCGTAATTGAGCTGGCGAAAATACATCCTCTAATTCAGCCTGAGCGTAGTCATGGTAACTGGTGAATTGACTTTTTAGCTGAGTAATCTGATGTAGCATATCATCCCGAGGGGCAACAGGAAAACGCTTATTTTCAGTTGATAAATTACTCAGAATAGCATCAACCGTTTGATCTTGATTAAAATCATCTACGTAGAGTTGCAGTGGGGCTTGTTCAGTAGCAGTATAGGGCGAATTCAACCCCAGGTTACCCGCCAGATAATCCGTATCCCCATCTTGGTCAAAATCTCCGCCTACCAAACTGTTCCACCAGCCTTGAGCAGAAGAAACGGTATCCTGATAAAAAAATGAAACCTTCGCTTTCTCAAAATGTCCACCCGTATTTTTAAACACAGTGGGCGACATCCACTCACCTACCACCATCAAATCCACCTGGTGGTCATTATTGACATCCGTCCAAAGGGCGGAAGTGACCATGCCTATACCAGCCAGATCAGGGGTTTTTGCGAGAGTCACATCCACAAAAGTGCCTTGCTGATTTTCCAGCAGGTAACTTCGTCCGGGCAGAGGAAACTGCTGGGGCAGATTTCGCCCGCCAACAAACACGTCCAGATCCCCGTCTTGGTCGAAATCATGGGCACTAATGCTCCCTCCGGGCGTAGTCAATTTCGGTAAAGCATCCGTAGCTAGCGTGAAGTTACCTTGTCCATCATTGGTGTACAGACGATCCTGGTAGTAGGGTGAGTCCGCTTGAAACTCATTACCTCCGCTTACCACGTACAAGTCTTGATCACCATCCTGATCCGCATCAAAAAACAAAGCTCCGTGATCTTCGGCAAAGGCTGTGCTATCCAGGTCCAAAGGGCGAGAAATAAAACTCTCGTCTGGTTGCTGGATAAACACTTGACCCGACTGGCGGAAAGCCCCGCCAACGAAAAAATCCTCCCACCCATCCCCGTTCACATCACCGAGGGCCAATCCCGGCCCTTGTTGGGAGTACTTATGCGGTAGTAAGGGCTGTAGGGCAAAATCGTTGTAGTGTGGCTCTTGATGCTGGAAGTCTAGACCAAAAGAAGGGCTAGATTTTTGAAAGAGATTTCTTTGGGTACCTAAGGGAGCTTTTTCTTCCATACGAGAAGCGTCTTGATAATGAACGACTACCTGCTGGTCAGCAGGAATATTCCGCAGCGTTTGACGCTGACCATCCGGCCAGCGGATGATTAACGAATCAACCGCGGCTTGGTCGCCTAGACCAAAATGTACTCCGGCTTGTACCGTGGACTGGAAGCCCCGAATGGGATAGTGCTCCGTGTACTGGATTTGCCCGTTACCGTAGCACCAGACTTTTGTCCCAATCCCCCGAAGATTGTTTTCCGAACCCGCCAACTGAATGGACAAATAATGGTGATCCAGTCGCTCATTCGCCTTGTTTTCGTACAAAAAGGCTGGGGCGTTAGTATTACTCGTTACGTAATCTAAATCACCGTCGCCATCCAAGTCGGCGTAGGCGGCACCGGTAGAATAAGAGGGTTGGGTAAAGCCCCAGTCTTTAGAACGGTCGGCAAATGTCAGATCACCCTGATTCTGGAATACAACGTTGGGCAAGTAGGCCCCTTCCAGGCCTTCCAACGCTTCCATAAAGCGCCGCTGCATCGTGGCATCGTAGCTGGCTTGTTGAAACTCCTGCATTTTGTAGGAGGCAAAATCCCGATTGGTGATGTCGCGCGGATAGCCGTTGGTGATCGTCAGGTCGCGCCAGCCATCGTTATCAATATCCATCCACAAGGCACTCCAGCTCCAATCAGTAGCGTGGATACCCGCTAGCTGACCGATTTCGCTGAAGTGAGGCTCACCCCGAGCATTTAGTCCTTGGTGCAACTGAAGCGTATTTCGCATAAACTGAGGATGATAGCCCGCTCGTTGCTCAGAGTAGTACCGATTGTAATTCGTCGCCCCAATCATCAGTTTTTGCCGATAATTATCTGGCGGTAGCATGTCAAGGGTGATAATATCCATCCGGCCATCGTTATTGTAATCAGCAACATCATTACCCATCGCCGAGTAGCTTTGGTGCTGCAGATACTCGCTCGCTTGTTCATCGAAGGCGGGTTGCCGCCCAGTTCCATCTCGGTTATTGATGTAGAGTAGGTCGTTGGACAAGTAGTCGTTAGAGACGTAGATGTCCGGCCAGTTGTCCTGGTTAATATCGGCAATCGCTACTCCCAGACCGTAGCCTTCGTAGGTAACTCCAGCGGATGATGATACGTCCGTAAACACCGGATGACCATTACCCCCAACTCCCTCATTGCGGTACAGTCGGTCGGTATTGACCATGTTCCCGTCATTGCGTTTAGGCCGGATCACGTTCGGACCGGTTTGGTCAGTAATG
>JBCDGT010000462.1:0-4058 GCA_038750915.1 Bacteroidota bacterium | reverse complement strand
GTCCGTTTTGGCGGCGGAGTGTGCGATGGAGGCAGAACCGACACCGGCTTCATTACTGAAGGCTGATCTACGGAACCCCTGGATAAGCACACCTACGAAGCCACCGTACATGGCTTCGGCGTTGAAGGCACCACCAATGATGTTGCCAAAAGCGGCGGGAATATCCGTGAAGTGGTAGCCGAGGACGATGAAAGCACCGATCAGGTAGATACCGACCATGAAGGGAACGACTTTTTCCGTTACGCGGGCAATACTCTTAATTCCACCAATAATGATAATGCCAATGATAACTGCCATAGCGAGGCCGAAAATCCAGCCGCGGCCGTAAAAGAAGCTTTCCGCACCGCCGGTAACGGCGATCAGCTGACTGGTGGCTTGGTTGATTTGTACCATATTACCACCACCGACACTTCCTCCGATACAGAAGATGGCGAACATAACGGCCAAGATTTTGCCGAGTGTACCCATGCCTTTTTCCTTTAGTCCTTTGTCCAAGTAATACATCGGACCACCGGATACACTACCATCGGGGTTGATGTTACGATAGATTAGACCAAGGGATACTTCCGTGAATTTAGAAGTCATGCCGAGCAGGCCGGCGAAGATCATCCAAAAAGTAGCTCCGGGGCCACCAAGACTCACGGCAGCGGCAACACCAGCAATATTGCCTACACCCACCGTGCCCGATAGGGCGGCGGTCAGGGCTTGAAAATGGGAAACCTCTCCCGCATCATTGGGGTCATCGAATTTACCACGGACAACATCGATGGCGTGACGGAAGCCTCTGATGTTGATGAAGCCCATGTAGATGGTGAATACGATGGCGCCGATGATGAGCCAGGGCAGTACGAAAGGAACACCCTCCGCAATAGGGTAGAAAATGATAAACTCCACCCATTCAGTAATGGGTTCGAAGATGCGTTGTAGCATGGCATCAACGCTTCCTTCTTCGGTTTGTGCGGAGACGAAGAAGGGAACAAACAAGGTAAAGAGTAGGAGGGTGTACTTTTTCAACATGAATGTAGGAGTGGTTTAATTCACGCCGAAGGTAGGAAACTTTCCTTGGGCCTAATGAAGACTTAGCTTTTTGGCATGGTCTCAAATGGGTATTAGTGCTACCTTAGGCCCTCGTTTTATTATGCCCGTACCTTCTCAAGAGAATGACCCACAACTGATCGTCCGCCTCCGTGCGGGAGATGCTACTGCCCTGGATGAATTGTTCCGGCGGCACTACGTAGAGCTTTGTCAGGTCGCTAATCGCTTCGTTCGTAACGAACAACAGGCGGAAGACCTCATCCAAGACCTTTTTGCCTCGCTCTGGGAGAAGCGGACCAATTTACCGAAAGACTTAAGTGCTATTGGTGCTTATTTACGTCGCTCCGCTCGTAACCGAAGTTTGAATTACCTGCGTGACCAAAAAAGGATTCCCCTTGCGGATGGAGAGATTCCAACCTCCCTTCCGGCCGATCCTCTTCCAGATGCCCTCGAAACCAGCGAACTACAACAACGCATTAATCGGGCCATTGATAAGCTGCCGGAGCGCTGCCGGATGGTTTTTGTGATGAGTAAGCTGGAAGATATGAGCCACCGGGATATTGCTGATTCCCTGGATATCTCTACTAAGACGGTCGAAAATCAGATGACGCGAGCGTATCGATTTCTGCGCCAGTGGTTGTCGCTCATCTTACTATTGGCTGGTTGGCCGTAAGGAAACGGGCCTCCAACGTCTGCTAACGGACGAAAGTTGGCGAAAAAATAGCCAAGTAATAGGGGGGAGACCCTAAATTTGGTGTCGAACCTATTAGAATGCTACACCACACCCTAAGCTTAAAGGTATAATGGACGGAATTAGCGAAAAGGAAATTGATCAACTAAGTGCCACGTACGGAGCATCTTTTTCTCCGGACGTCGAGGCCGGGCTCCGGAAGCTACGCCGGCGGCTTGACACTAGCGTGCCTAGCCCTGAAGCTAAAGTGAAAAGCCTCTCCCGCCGTAGTTGGTGGACTGCCGCGGCCTCCGTACTATTACTTCTTGCTGCTGGACTTTACCTGCTCAACCCCCAGGGGACTACCTTGATTAACCAAGGAAGTTCTCCTTTGAGTGCAGCACTACCTGATGGTACACGGGTCATTCTTCAAGAAGGTGCTACTCTTCACTATGCGGATGACTTTAATGAAACGGATCGTCGGATTGAGCTTGCCGGGCAAGCCTACCTTCAAGTACATAAGGACCAAACCCGTCCCTTCCTTGTTCGTACCGAAGGAACAGAACTTCGGGTTACGGGTACTGCCTTTAATCTGAGGATCGATGGTGAAGAGTTGGAAGTAGAGGTCTCGGAGGGGTCCGTAGAGCTTCATCAGGGCGTGGCACCACTGCGTGTTGAGAAAAACCAGTGTGGTTTGGCCAAGCCAGGACAACCAGCGATTTTGATGCCAGCTCCCTACCTCAACCGCCACGCCTGGCGTACGGGAAGACTACACTTTGAAGACAGTCCGTTATCAGAGGTGCTTGAGACCTTGCGTAAAAACTTTCGGATCGAGATTTCCGGAGGTGAGGACTGTGATTTTCTCGTAAACGGTAATTACCGAAATGAAGATCCACTTGCGATTTTATCAGCCATTGCTAAATTGGGTGGTGGGGAAGCTAAGATCGATTTGGATAAGCCCAAGCACTACCAACTGGTTAACCTTTGTGCTAACTAAGTACTTGTATAGCCTTTTGCTCGCTGTCAAAAAAACCGAATAAGCTCCAAACAAGCGTTAAGCCTACTTTTCCCATGCGGATCCTTCTTGCTGCCCTGCTGATCTTCTTGTCGTGTGGGCTTGGTTTGTTGGGTCAAGGACAAGAGGGCGAGCCTCTTTTTGATTTGCCACGCAGGGTGATGCCCATCGAGAAGGCCTTACTGAAGTTGACTACCTCTGGTGCGGAGCTTAGTTATCGCCCTGACCAAATTCCTCAAATGGTGATACGCGTTCCGGGCGGACAACGGACCTTGGCGAATTGGTTGGTCTTTTTATTAAGGGATACGGAGCTGACCTACGAAAAATCGGCGGCGGGCTACATCATCTTTCCAGACCCTAATCTATTCAATCGAAGTTTTAACGTATACGGCAACATTAAAGACGCACAAAGTGGTGAAACGCTGCTTGGTGCTGCGGTACAAGTTCCTAAGCAGTCCCAAGGGATGTTAGCGAATGAATATGGCTATTATAGCTTGCGAGCAAGCGGTGGCAGGATTGTATTGCGGTTTTCTTATATCGGTTATCGAACCCAAGAAGTGGAATTGGTATTACGTCGCGATACGCTCATCAATGTACGTTTATTACCAGCACCGGAGCTTCCCGCCGTTGTTGTTCGTGGAATACCAGATTCTACCTCAGACCTTTTCCTCACGGAAACTAAAATCAGCATTGGTAAACCAGAGGTAAGCAGGCTAGGTGGCCCTGGCGGGGAAGCGGATCCGCTACGAATAGCGCGCCTATTACCCGGGGTGGAGACGGGGGCCGACGGTCTTGGTGGCATATTCATCAGGGGAAGTGAAGCAGGGCATAATCTGGTCTTACTAGACGGTGTGCCGGTGTATAATCTCAATCATGCCGCCGGCTTGTTCAGCATCTTCAGTAACCATGCTATTCGTCGGGTAGACCTCTACCGGGATGGTTTTCCGGCCCGCTTTGGAGGTCGTATCGGTGGTATTCTTGACGTACATACCCGTGACGGGAATCTTTACGAATCGGAAACGACCATTGGCAGCAGTATGCTGGCGGGGCACTTTGCTTCCGAGGGGCCTATTGAAAAAGGACAGAGCTCTTATCTGGTTACTGGGCGCTACTTCTGGATTGGGGATGTACTCCGGCGCGCGAGTGAAACTTATAAGGCCAGCCTCGGAAGGGAAGGGAAGCTAAACTATCAGGTTTACGATGTCAATTTTAAGCTCAACCAACAGTTAAGCCCAAAAGGGAGGCTGTACTTTAGTTTTTATAAAGGGCTGGACACCTACGATAATGGCTCTTTTGAGACGGATACGCTTACCTTGCTTAATCCTTCTGGCGGGGTGT
>JBCDGT010000461.1:0-4063 GCA_038750915.1 Bacteroidota bacterium | reverse complement strand
CGTAGGAGCTGCAATTTTATTACTCGTCGTGCTCATTCGTGTTTACACAGCTTCTGAGCCCGCTGAGGCACCATGAATAGAGGGCAAAACGTATCTTTACGGAAATGGATGATAGTAAACTGGTAAGGCAAATTTCTGCTATGGATGGTCGCGAGCGCGAGCGCCTTCGCCAGTTCGTACATAGTCCGTACTTCAATCGGCACGAAGGAACCAGCTTGTTGTTGGACTTCCTGCTTAAAGAGCTGAGTAAGGCCCGCCCAAAGTTAGTGGAGGCGCGGGCGCAGGATGCTGTGAAAGGTGGTGGGAGCGGGCAAAAACTGCCCGACCTGATGAGTGGCCTGATGAAGTTGGTGAACCGCTTTCTGGCCGTAGAGCAACTGCGGGAAGAAACCTTTCGTGGAGAGGTGCTTACCCTTAAGCGAACTAGAGAGTTACAGCGCTACGAGCTGTTGGGCAACCGCGGAAAGCGGTTAGACCGCAAAGTAGAAAAGCATAAGTATCGGGACGGAGAAACCCACCTGGCGGCCTACGAGTGGAAGGCTATTAATGGGTATCACATTAGTAATATCGACCGATCGAATACGAAGGAAATGCAGGCGATGCTCGATCACCTGGATCGCTTCTATTTAGTAGAGAAACTGCGCCACGCCTGCCAGCTGACGGCCAATATGATGCTGATGAATACTCAGTATGATCTACTTTTTCTGGACGGTATTATCAGTTTTCTTGGCTCAGAAAAAGGTGAACTGCTGCGGAAGGACGACGCCGAACCGAGTATCGATTGCTACTACCATATCTTCCTATCGCTGCGGGAACCTGATGACGTCACCCACTACGAAAGAATGCGGTATTACCTCGATGCCGGAGTAGACCTACTGCCCTTAGAACACCAAAAAGATGTTTTTGGCTTCGCCACTAATTACTGCATCCAACGAATCATGAGTGGCTTTGCCGATTATCGAATGGAGCTACTAAGTCTTTACCGCAGAGGGATTGATACGGAGATTATTTACAATAAGGGCCTTATCAGTGAATGGGATTACAAAAATATTGCCACTATTGGCAGAGTAACCAATGAGGTAGAATGGACGGCTGGATTCATCGAAAATCACCGTGCCCGACTCCCGGAAGATAAGCGTGAAAATGCTTACGCCTTGAATAAGGCGGATTTTCTTTACAACCTAAAACGACTAGAAGAAGCCGAAAAATTGCTAATTACCGTTACCGATTCTGACGTTAAGTATCATTTAGCACGCGTAATTCTGCAAGTAAAAATTGCCTACGACCAAGAAGACCAAGAGTATGCTCTCAATCTGCTGGAAACTTTCCGGCTTTATGTCGCCCGCAATAAGAACATTTCCGCTAACGATAAAAAGAGTTATACCAACTACGTTCGCTTCTCTAAGCAACTGGTTAACCTGAAGCACCAAAGACTATTTATGGACCGTGCGCTTTACAAAAAACGTTTAGCAAGCCTCCACGAAACCATTCAGGAAACCAGTCTTTTGGTTTCACGACCATGGTTGATCCGGGAAAGTAGGCCGCAGGAATCCGTTACTGTATGAGAAAAAAAGAAGACCTAGTCTATGGTCGTCATCCCGTCCTGGAAGCGCTACAGAGCAGCCAGCCGGTGGACAAGGTATTCCTCCAGCAAGGCACCCGCGGCGAGTTTGAAAAGGAGCTACGGAACCTTTGTAAGTTGATGGAGGTGCCCTTTACAATTATTCCGCAAGCCAAGCTGCAGCGGATGGTCAAAGGAAATCACCAGGGGGTGGTTGCCCAGCTAGCCGCTACGGCCTACCAGAAAACGGAAAACCTCCTGCCGCTTATCTACGAACGGGGAGCAACACCCTTATTGCTGCTATTGGATGGGGTAACGGATGTCCGTAACCTAGGGGCGATTGCCCGCTCGGCGGAAGTTTGTGGTGCTCAAGGGATCATTATTCCACAAAAGAACAGTGCTGGCCTGACCCCCGACGCGGTTAAAAGCTCAGCGGGAGCGCTGCTGCGTATTCCCGTTTGCCGTGAGAAAAGCCTTGTGAACACCATCGACCTCCTCCAAATGAGCGGGGTGAAAGTCATAGCTTCTGATTTGAAAGCAGAACGCTACCTTGATGAACTGGACCTAACCGAACCACTCTGCATCGTAATGGGGGCTGAAGGAGAAGGCATCTCCTCGGGAGTAGCTAAAGCAGCCGATGTAACCTTTAAAATTCCGCAGGCGGGGACCTTGAATAGCTTCAACGTCAGCGTCGCCGCAGGCATCCTGCTGTGGGAGGCCATGAAGGGGAGGAGGGGGTAGTGTTTTGGTAGTTTGGTCTTTTGGTTCGTTGAAACTGGCTACGCTATTTTTCCAGAAAAAAGAATTGAATGGACCGGGAGGTCCACGCTCCTTCTAGAAAAGACCAAAGCACTAAAAGACCAAAATACCAACTCACTCCATATACCCTTCTTCTTCTTCTAGTTCATCGAAGTAGGTAACGATGCGGGATTTGAGTAAGGCTTCTTGTTTTCGGAGATCCTGCGGTGGAATTTTACTGATGAGTTCGTAATGCGGCCAGCCATCATCGTCGCGACCTATGAACTCGTAGTGGCCGTCGTAGCTCAGCAGACGACAGACAGCGATGTGCATTAGGTCTTGTTTCTGCTCCTTTGTGAAATCTTGTTGCCAACGACCAAGCTCCTGTACGCCGATTAGGAACAGGAGTGTATCCAGGTTAGGCAACGCACTTCGGCCAAACCTTTTTTGTACAAGGTGGCGGATGCGTTGGTAGGCGAAATCTTCTTCCCAGTTTTCCAAGGGGGTCTCGTTAGGTTAGTCGAATGGGAACGTTCTCATGAGCAGAGGGTTGCTTTTGATAGGGAGAGAAATTTCCTTGACCGATAGATTTTAATTTCCTCACCAGCCGGAGGCGGTTTGAGCAAGTCTTTTGGCCTTAGGGGACTCAGAAGTAAGTTGGTAAGATCAAATTAAAAACAAGCTTGTTGTTGAAGAGAAACTTTGATTGCCCCAACAACTCCCACGATTAATTACCTTTGCCGACAAATTATTCGACTCATGCGTAAACTATGGCTATTGCTCAGCCTTACTGCTGGCCTTTTCATTTTTAGTGCTTGTAATTCAGGGGAAACGGTTGCTCTGATCGAAACCTCCGAAGGAGATGTCAAAGTAGTGCTCTATGATGCTACGCCTCGTCACCGCGATAATTTCGTCAAACTGGCTAATGAAGGATTCTACGATGGTTTATTGTTCCACCGGGTGATTCCGAACTTCATGATCCAAGGGGGGGATCCACAAAGTAAAGGTGCTGGCCCCAATGTTCCTCTAGGTGGTGGTGGGCCTGGCTACCTAATTGACCACGAGATCGGCGCCCCACACTTACGGGGTGCCCTTGCTGCGGCGCGAACCAACAACCCTGAAAAGAAGAGTAGTGGTTCCCAGTTTTACATCGTTACCGGCCAGCAACAGAGTGCTGCTTCCCTAGATCAGATTGAGCGGATGAAAGGTATTAAGTACAACGAAGTACAGCGCCAACGCTACATGGAAGATGGTGGCCGGCCCGATCTTGATCAGGAATACACCGTGTTCGGTGAAGTGATCTCTGGGATGGAGGCCGTCGATAAGATTAGTGCGCTACCGACTAATCGTTCTCGTCCAACTAAAGATGCCGTTATTGAGCGCATCTCGATTATTAAATAGACCTTCGAACTAGCTTAAAAGAACGAACCCTTGCGTCATTTACTTCCCCTCCTGTTCCTGGCCGTCCTGTTCAGTCAGTGTGCCGCTCCTAAACCATCTTTTACGACTGCTACGCCGAGGGTAAAGGCAGCGGAGTACTTAAGCTTTAGCAATAGTTCAGAGAAAGCGACAACTTACGCCTGGGACTTTGGTGATGGCAATACCAGCACCGAGGCGGAGCCATCCCACCGCTACTTTCAGTCGGGAGACTATACCGTTACCCTAACGGCAACGGACGAGAAAGGTAAATCCAAATCCATCACCCAAACCATTACCGTGACCCCACCTAAAGAATGCTTGGTAAGAATCGAGACCCCACAAGGG
>JBCDGT010000460.1:0-4069 GCA_038750915.1 Bacteroidota bacterium | reverse complement strand
CCGCTCTTCCAGCAGCCGACCGGTCAGGTCATGAATCTTTAGTTGTAAAGGGCGTTCTTCTGCGAGTTGCACCCGTAGCTGACCGTGCTGCCCCGCCGCGATAGGGTTGGGGCTGAGGCTGGCGGAAAGCGGTGAACGCGTAGGCGGTGGCGCGTAGGGTAGAGAAAGGCTAAACGCTACCGGTGCGTTTGCGGGAAAAACAACGTCCGGAAAAACCAGGGTTCCCATTACATCTGCCTGCGCGCTGTATTCAGCCTTGGTTCCGTCAGCATATTCAAGGCAAAGTGTCCAGTTTTCACCTACCTGTGCTCGGTGAAAGAACTGACGAGTGGCGAAGGTGAGCGTGGTTGGCGGAACGGGGCCGGTTGTCTGTACACGCCAGCGTCGCTGCAAGGAAGATTGATTAGCGGCCGTCACCTCCGTGCTCGGAGCGGTGGGCTCACCATTGTCAGCAGCCAATAAGTAAACGGTAGAGGTAGGGGCTTCCGGCCAAGTCAGTTGGAGTACGTCTGGGGCCATAACAGAACTACCGCTAAGTCGATGTAGCCTCGCTGCGGTATCAACGGCCAACCCGATAATTCGCTGGCGATAGTCCGGTGCTTCCGTGGCGTCCCAAACGGGGTAGCTAGTACCGTCAGCAGCTTGCGCGAGGTAGTTGGTGGGCGGATACTGATTAAGCGTGAGCCCGTGCTTAATGGCCAAGTAACTTTCGGTCAATTGCCGCTGCTCGGGGCTAAGCAACATGGGGTACACGAGTAACTCTTCAATGGTGGGACTGCCTTGCTCCCTTACCACTTCCATGGTACCTGCGGCCGCGGCCGTACTCAAATAAGTCCTTAAACTGGTTTGCCGGACGGGCAACAGGCGTAGTTCCGTCGAGTCGGTGTCATCAACCAGGCGGTGAGTACTTAGCGCTGCATTACCAAAGTGCCAAATTGGGCTTTCCTTAGTCTGCTGAGGGGTATACACCGTGAAAATGTAGTGCCCTTCGGGTGTGTCAATTACTGGGACGGGAATCGGTTGAGCGGCTAAGGCTGCGTTGAAAAGGAGAAGTATCCCTAGCCCCCCAAGGAAGAGGGTGTTGGTATTTAAGTACTTCATGACTACGGGAATTCTATTAACCAGCCTAGGGTTACTTGGAAGCCACTACTGCGGTTGGTCGTTTCGATGAAATTGAAGCCATTGGCACGGGTTTCCAGCACGTCGCTGAGGCCAAGGACGTAACGGGCTTCCACCATTAAGCCAAAGTGAAAGTCGTAGCCCGCCTGTAGTAACAGGTTGATATCATTGCTCCCCACCAAGACTTCACGTAGGCTCTGCTGGATTTGTAGATCGGGCCCTAATTCAGGCATATTACTGGTGTATTTCAGCTTATCGGTGGCAACGTTGAAAGCGACCTGGGCACCAGCGCCGAAGTGCAAGCCGCCACCGGGATACACTTTCACCAAGCCGCCCAAGCTGAGGTACTGGTAATTTAGGCCGATGGTGTACTCGAGGTCCCGGGTATCGGTATAATTGAAGTCTCCACCCCGGCTAGCGAATAGGATCTCCGGCTGAATGGCGAAGCGGGACTTGTAAAAGCGGTGGTAGAAAACAACCCCGCCGGCAAAGCCAAGTTGGGGAACGATTTCGGTAGTGTAGGTATCCGCCGGAAATACGTCCGGAATTATGGTCGTACTGATTTCTTGGATCCGGTGGTAAGTGGCGCCGGCCTTGAAACCATAGAACCAGGTGTCGGCCGTAGGTTGCGCGGAAAGGCCCTGCACGGCCCCGAGGGCCAGCAGAATGGCTAGTATACGAATGTGCATATCGGGTTAAGGGATGAACCTTGATTGATTGATGATGAAGTTGCGGTTTTTTTAGGTAAAGCCCCAAAAAAGCAGGTTGGTCTTATGACCCCCTTAACGCTAAAGGAGGTATAAGGCTATCATTATTTGTTCGTGTAGTTACCAGATTGACTACCTGACCGAAAGACCAACGAACTAAACTACCTTGGACTGACCCCATACCCCTACTGGCCAGAATCGCCAGCCAGTGAGGCATGGGTCAATCAAGGTAAGTTTTAGTGGGTGGCCAGCCAGGTGAGTTCCTCGTTGGTCAGGACACGGTTGTAGATACGAACGTCGTCAATAGTACCCTTAAAAAAGGCAGTAGGATTACCGCGACTGTGATTGGCACCTACCAGAACATCCGTTTGGCGATCGTTTGTATTGGTCCGAAATGGGGTGGTGGCATCTAAGACACCATTAACGTAAAGAGACAAGTTGGAACCGTCATAGGTGGCGGCTAAATGGACGTAAGTGCCACGCGGAAAAGGATTCTCTCCGTAGGTAGCCCACGGATTTACATTTCGATACGTCTGTCCTTTATCCTCCGCGTTAACGCCTAGATACCAACCTGCCGCAACGCCTCCGTCAAACTTGGAAACGATCATCATCGTGCTGGGGTTGTCTTGGAGCTCAGGTTTCACCCAGGCGGTCATGGTATAGGTCTGAGCACCTCCCAGGCTCAGGTAATCGGCCTGACCGAAATTAATGAAGTCGTTCTCGCCATCAAAACGATAAGCTTCGTTAGGCTCCCCATTACGGTCGGAGGTGATCGTAGCACCAGTAATGGTTCCGGAAAGTCCATTCGAGGAGATGTCGTCGGCGTTGCCCGATAAAGGGGCGTGGAATAGAAGACCAACACCCAGCGAGCTTGGCTCGGGCTCTGGGGCGGGTTCTTCCATGACGATTGGATCGTCCTTGGTGCAAGCCAAGGTAAAGCATAAAACAAAAAAAGAAAGAAGGAGAAAAGCGTTTTTCATTACAGTATAGGTTTCGTGATACTTGGGTTCAGTCCGCCCGATACTGCCGTACCGAATGAACCTTGATTGTGTCACAAAACTGCGGGGGAGCCCCCTCCAAAACCAGTTTTTGGGGCGGACATCTACCGGACAGGCTACAAAAAAGTTCTGGACACTTACCGGACGTTTGTTCGTAAGTATCTGTCTTTCAGTGGTTAATGAGAATGACTGCTAAATTTCTGTAATGAAGGCATCCAAGGCCCCTTCTTCCGCCTGGGAGAATTTTTTCCTCAGGCGGTATTTGGCTTTATAGAGGCTGTCTTGGCTGACACCTAGGATGGTACCGATTTCCTGATTGTTAAGTTGCATCTTGATTAAGGCCGCCATTCTCAGTTCTCGCGGAGACAATGTTTGATCAGCAGCGACTTTTAGACGGTCTTCAAAATCGCCATGTACCCCCTGGAAATAGGTGCGGAAGTTGTGCCAATCGTTATCGATCCGTTCTTCTGAGCTGAGCTCTCTGAGTACGCTGTCTAGCTTTTTGCGATCGTCAGGTCGCTCTCCTTTGATGTTTCTCAACTCTTCGCTGAGTTGATCGAGTAGGCGACTCTTTTGAGCCATCTGTAAGGCATGCGCACTGAGTTCCCGTTGCTGCCCTTTTACTTTACCGGCTAGGGTTTCTTTTTCCAGTCGTTGACGGGCTACTCGTTGTCGTAAGCTGTAGGCTACCGCTCCGAATACCAAGATCAGCCCTAGTAAGCCTACCCATAGGATGCTTTTTTGGAGTCGATCAATTTTTGTCTGGTTTTCAAGTAGGGTTAATTGAGTCTGTTGTTCTTTGATCAGGAAGTCCTGCTTTTCTTTTTCGAAGCGCGCAGTGAATTCTGCTAAATTTTCGGCTAACTCAGTACGGTGCAGGCTGTCCTGGAAACCTGATCGCATCACCATATTATCGTAGGCTGCCTCGAAGTTGCCGGCTTGTTTTTCGATGAGGGCTAAGTGTCCGTGGGTCCGATAGGCTAGTTTTAAGAGCCCTTGCTCTTCGGCTAGTGCAGCTCCTGCTAGTCCATTTTTTCTCGCTTCTCTGAGTTTTCCAAGGTTATACTGAACACCGGCTAGGTAAGAATGAAACTCGGTACGCAGGCGATTATTTTTCTGGACCTCGGCCAAGTCTAGACCTAGTAAGAACTGTTGTTCTGCTAGTGGGTAGTTTTTTACTTTCCAATGTACGTTGCCCAGGGTATTGCGTAGGTCGATTTCGAGGGAACTTAACTGGCCTTTTTG
>JBCDGT010000459.1:0-4070 GCA_038750915.1 Bacteroidota bacterium | reverse complement strand
TATTTGGTGATTAATCTCAGAGCTAATTACCAAATACTAACTACCAGCTCCCAAGCCTTGCACCTGCGGTCGCGCCAAAAAATTCTCCCTACCTTGTCGCAAAGCTGATCATCATGAAAATACAGTTCTGCGGGGCAGCTCGTGAAGTTACTGGCTCCGCCCACCTAATTACTCTAGACGACGGATATCAAATTCTTTTAGATTGCGGACTCTATCAGGGCCGCGATAAAGAAATGAAGGATTTCAACGAGTCTTTTATTTTCAAACCCGAGGGCGTTGATTGCCTTATCCTCAGCCATGCCCACATTGACCATACTGGTCGGGTACCGAAGCTGGTCAAAGATGGCTTCCAGGGCTCCATTTACGCTACTCACGCTACCCGGAGCCTGTGTGCCATTATGCTGGCCGACTCAGCTTACATTCAGGAAAAAGATGCCGAATATTTCAATAAGAAGAACGGCAAATACGGCCAAGGAAAGGAACCTCTTTATACGCGTAAAGATGTAAAACCAGCCCTAGACCGGTATATCGGGCTTCCCTACAACCGCTGGGAACGCATCCACCCAGACGTAGAATTACAGTTTCGGGATGCCGGCCACATTCTGGGTAGCGCCAGTGTAAGTTTGCGGATACGCCGCGATAACAATAAGACGACAACCATTGCCTTCACCGGCGATATTGGCCGCCCCAACCGCCCGATTTTACGGGATCCACAATCCCTACCCGCCGCGGATTACATCATCTGTGAATCTACCTATGGCGACCGGGAGCATGATCTCCCCCCCAACGAAATTGAGCGATTCCTCAAGATCATCAAGGACACCTGCGTGGACAAAAGAGGGAAATTACTGATTCCAGCCTTCAGCGTCGGTCGCACCCAAGAGATCGTATACATGCTTGATCAGCTGGAGAGTGCCGGGAAACTCCCGAAGATTAAGGTATTCGTGGATAGTCCTCTAGCCGTCAATGCCACTACCGTCTTCGGCTCCCACCCAGAATGCTACGACAGCGACTTGCACGAATACATGTTACACGACGACAACCCCTTTGGTTTCAATGACCTGAGCTACATCCGGGATGTCAACGACAGCAAGGCACTCAACTACCTCAAAGGGCCGGCCATCATCATCTCCGCTTCCGGTATGATGAATGCCGGGCGGAGCAAGCACCACTTGAAGAATACCATGAGCAACCCGAACAATACCATCTTCATCGTAGGGTACTGTGCACCCCAAACCCC
Organism: Bacteroidota bacterium; assembly: GCA_038750915.1. Taxonomy (GTDB): domain Bacteria; phylum Bacteroidota; class Bacteroidia; order Chitinophagales; family Saprospiraceae; genus Neolewinella. The sequence continues at coordinate 2,830 of JBCDGT010000459.1, read as the reverse complement.
AGGTGGCAGGTTACGAGATGGTGCCACCGGGTTAAAACTCTTTGGACAGTACCACGAGCTTCGAGCGAAGGTGGTTATGATGGACAGTTTCAGCGCCCACGGCGACCGAAGCGAAATGCTCGACTTTCTCGATGGTCAGCAACAACACTGCAAGGAAATCTTTTTGGTCCACGGCACCATCGACCGAATGGAGACCTTTGGAGCCGCGCTGGCCGATAAGGGCTTCAAGAAATGGCGGGCACCGCAACTGAATGATGAAGTGTACATTTGATCAAGGGTGATAAATGTCTTTAGTCCGAACGTTGCCTTTAGCCCTCCATCAAGCTAGCGCCTATGGTACGGTACCTCTCCTTTTTTGGCACTTTATGGCTACTGCTATTGATAGCATCCTGTAGTGAACCAGCTCCGGAAAACGAACCGCTTCATACGGTATTTTACCATTGGGAGACCAGCTTGAGGCCTTCCCCAACCGCCAGAGGCCTGCTCGATAGTTTTGCCTGTGAACAACTGTACTTAAAAGTTTTTGACCTTAGTTGGGAGGACGATCGCCTGACTACTTCGGCCTGGCTCAAGGCCGAAGACACCAGTGACCTGCCGGCCCTAGTACCCGTAGTATTCATTACTAACGAAGTGCTCCAGCAACTGCCTGCTGAACGCATGTCGAGCCTGGCGGAAGACCTCCTCGGCTTGACAGACGACTTAATGCCCAGCCCCTACTCATCATTACAGCTGGATTGCGACTGGACGGCGACGACTCGAAGCAATTACTTCTCTTTGCTCCGGGCATTACAATCGCTGCGTCCCTACTTAGTAGTTTCCTGCACGGTCCGCCTCCACCAGTATCGAGACCGAGAAGCCCAAGGCATTCCACCGGTAAAAAGGGCCACCCTGATGGCATATAACACTGGTGAGCTGGACCGCTGGGAAACAGGCAATTCGATTTTAGATTCCAACATCGTCAAAGGCTACCTGAGTCGGTCACCTCCCTACCCCATTCCCTTAGACTTAGGGGTAGCTATTTACGACTGGGCCGCCGTTTACCGCCAGGGAGAACTAGCCTACCTGATCAACGAACCCCCGCTGAAAGAACTGACCGACAGCAACCGCTTTCGTCAGTTTACTCCCCTACGGTACGAAGTGACCACTTCCACTTACTATGCGGGATTATATCTTTATCGGGGAGATCTTATCCGACGGGAAACAGTAGGCCCAACTACCTTAGGGGAACAAACGCGGCTATTGCAACGCTACGTGAAGTCCTTCCCTGGGCAGCGGCGCCTGATTTATCGCTTGGGCAGCCGATTATGGGAAAGCACGGAGTAAGCAGCCACAATTAACCGTATACTAACAATCCCCTACCGCTTTCTGGCTTAAATTTGCGCTCTAAACCATACTCCTTGTTCAATTTTCGCTCTATTGTTGTTCTGGTTATCCTGCTAGTTTTAGTAGCCTTGGTGATGGTCAACCATCAGCACCGAGAGCAAGGGGCGATACTTTTCGAGCAATACTTCGACGCCGATCCACCGGCTGGTTACGGCTTACAACGGAGCTTACAAGCCGCCGGAGGGAACGATCTAGACGCATCGATTCTACGACAAGGTATTCTTTACCACCAGCAGCAAGCGTACGACTTAGCCCTGCCAGCGCTGCGCGCCTACTTAGAGAGTAACCCTGTGCCCGAGAGCTACTTACCCCAATTGTTGGCGGCTACCGCTGCCTTAGCTACTGGGGAATTCGCCGAAGGAGCGGCCTACCTGGAAGCAATGCCCACCGAAGAAGAGGAAGCTGCCGCTGCGGCAGCCTGGTATCGGGGCTTGCTGGCGCTGCGAGAAGAAAAGTACAAAGAGGCTGATACCCAATTGCGTTTAGTAGAAAAATACTGGCCAACACATCCTTACCCAGTCGCTAAGTTGCTTGATTCGGAAGGTCTTGGCTGAAGATTTTCTAGTTAAAGCTCTGGTGCTTGCGTTCGCCGAACACAAGTGTTTCGACTTAGTGAGCATGCGCTTGCCCTAGTAACTAATCCGGTCGAGGACGTCCGGGAGCCATTTTAGTTACTTCAAGCGTTGAACGAATAGCAACATTTCTTCCAAGCCGCTGACGATCTTGACGCGGTCCTGGCTCGAGAAGTCGTGCATCGCCGTCTGGTAGCCGGTCAGAAGCAAGGTAACTTCGGGGCAAGATTCCAGCACCGTGGCAACGTGCTGCTCTACGGGCTCGTGGATGAAGGCATTAGAGAAGATCGTAAAAAAGTAGTTGACTTGAGTACAGCGTACGGCATCCGCCAAGTCCGTTACGGCCACGTCTCCACCGAGGTAGATGGTAGCGAATTCGCGCTTACGCAGTAAGTAATTCACGAAAAGAAGGCTGAGTTCTTGGCGCTCTCCGTCCGGTAAATAAAGGCAAAAAACGGGCCCCTTTCGTTGCCGTCTAGCGGGTAATGCATCGGTAGCAGCGATGATCTTCCGACGAATCAAATTACTGATGAAGGCCTCTTGAACGGGATTGATGGAGCCGGTGAAGTAAAGTACGCCAAGTTTATCCAGGAAAGGATAAATCACTTCTAGCATGGTCTCTTCAAAACCGCGTTGACGAATATTAGTATCGACAATGTGGCTGAACTTGAACTCATCCATCTCAACACTGGAGAGGGTCAGGGCATCAAGTTGGGTATCGGAGCTGACGTTGATGGAACTAAGAGAAGCTACTTTTTCGAGGCGCTCCTCGGTAGGCATCTTGGCGATCTTGGAAATCTTAATGCCATTTTTATTAAGCAGGGCTACGTTAAGCAGCTCCCGGAGGTCTTCGTCCAGGTAATAGCGGATATTGG
>JBCDGT010000458.1:0-4073 GCA_038750915.1 Bacteroidota bacterium | reverse complement strand
GCCAAAGCTTTGCGCGTTGAGTCTAAGTGCATTCGTCCCTTCTTCTTAGCGGAAAACAAAGTGGTCATTAAATGGAAGTTTCGCTTTGAGTGGAAAAACAATACCGTAACTGAAATTGAAGAGCTAGCTTATCAGGAATGGGAAGGTGATAAGATTAAGCGAGAGCAGTTTTACTATGACCCACAGCAATTTACGCCTAAGAAAATGGGGAGTAGCGTGAATTAAGAAGAAAGTAGTAGGCAGCATCTACCCTATTAAACTGCACACTCAACTTAAGGAGTACGGACCTCCAGGTCCGCCAATCTGACACTTTTTGGACCTGGAGGTCCAAGCTCCTTTAGTCAATTGTATAGCTACAAGGCCGCTTCCGCCCGTAGCTCCTCCAATTTAACTTCCAGCTTTTCCGCTAGACCCGACAGTACACCTTGGGCGGCAGCCAGGGACTTCACGTTTTCCTTAATCAACAACAAGCGCCGTGGTGTTTGCTTCAATCGCAGGCCCCGCAGGATACCTTCGGTGGCAATGAGTTGGCTCAGCACCTGGAAGGCATCGGACTCATAGTACATACTCTGAGCATCCTCGATGAAGGAGAGCACCAGTTTATTATTTTTCAGGACCAAGCGCTCGAAGCCGAGCTGGCGGCAAAGCCAGCGGAGGCGGAGGCCGTCAAACAACTCTTCTACTTCGGCGGGTATTTTCCCGAAGCGATCCACTAAGCCTTCGGCGAAGGTCTGAAGGCCTTCTTCGTCGGGGATACCGTCAAGTTCTTGGTACAAACGGAGGCGCTCCTGGGTGCTTTCCACGTAGGCGGTAGGGATCAACATCTCCGTATCCGTTTCGATATTGACTTCGCGGACGAAGTCGCTCGCCTCCGTCAGTTGCTCCGCGAAGACATCCTTGAATTCATTCTGCTTTAGTTCGCGCACCGCTTCTTCTAAAATGCGCTGATAAGTTTCGTAGCCGATATCGGAAATAAAACCAGACTGCTCCCCACCCAACAGGTTACCCGCACCCCGGATGTCAAGGTCCTTCATGGCAATGTTGAAACCGCTGCCCAAGTCGCTGAACTCCTCCAGCGTCCGCAGGCGCTTACGGGCCTCGGGCGTGAGCACACTCAAAGGCGGTGCGATCAAGTAGCAAAATGCCTTTTTGTTGGAGCGGCCTACCCGCCCCCGCAACTGGTGGAGATCCGATAATCCAAACTGGTGGGCGTTGTTGATAATAATGGTGTTGGCATTGGAGATATCCAGCCCCGTTTCGATGATGTTCGTACAGACGAGTACATCATACCTGCGATCGATGAACTCGATCAGGGTTTTCTCCAGTTCCTTCGGGTCCATTTGCCCGTGGGCCGTGGCGAACTGGACGTCCGGGCAGAGCTTGCGGAGCATCACCACCATATCGGTCAAGCTCTTGACGCGGTTGTGAACGAAGAAGGCCTGCCCGCCCCGAAACACCTCATTTTCCAGCGCTTCTTTGACGACTTCCTCATTGAACTGCCGTACCTCCGTATGGATCGGTTGCCGGTTGGGGGGCGCGGTGCGCAAGACACTCATGTCCCGAGCGTTCATCAGGCTGAACTGCATTGTCCGCGGAATGGGCGTTGCGGTGAGGGTGAGGGTATCAACGTTGACCTGCATGGCCCGCAGCTTTTCCTTCGCCTTCACCCCGAATTTCTGTTCTTCATCGATCACCAATAAACCAAGGTCTTTGAACTTAACGCGGTTACTGAGAATAGCGTGGGTACCAATCAACAGGTCAATCTTACCTGACTCCAGGTCTTTGAAAATCTGCGTTTTCTCACGCGCTGAGCGGAAACGATTGACGTAGTCCACCGTAACGCCGAAAGGTTCGAGCCGTTCTTTGAATACCCGGTAGTGCTGCAAAGCCAAGATGGTGGTCGGTACCAAAACCGCTACCTGCTTACCGTCCTCAGCAGCCTTGAAGGCCGCCCGGAGGGCGATCTCTGTCTTACCGAAGCCTACGTCGCCGCAGATGAGACGATCCATAGGGTTGGAAGCCATCATGTCTTTTTTCACCGCGTTGGTGGCCGTGAGTTGGTCCGGAGTATCTTCGTAGATGAAGCTAGCCTCCAACTCATTCTGCAAATGACCGTCGGGTGGGAAGGCGTGGCCGGGGGTAGCTTTGCGTTTGGCGTAGAGCTTGATCAGCTCTCCGGCCATATCCTTCATCTTCTTTTTCGTCCGCTTCTTCAGGTTCTTCCAGGCCTCTCCGCCAATCTTATCGAGGCGTGGCAAGGTGCCGTCCTTACCGGTGTATTTGGAGAGTTTGTGCAAGGAGTTGATGCCAACGTAAAGGATGTCGTTGTTTTTGTACACCAAGCGCACGCTCTCCTGCTCCCGACCACCGATGGTTAGTTTCTCCAAGCCAGAGAAGCGGCCTACGCCGTGATCAAGATGGACCACCAAGTCTCCAGGGGTGAGATCGCGGAGCATCCGCAGGTTGAGGGCCTTGTCTTTGGTGAAGCCCCGCCGGAGGCGGTAGCGATGATAGCGCTCGAAGATTTGGTGATCGGTATAGCAGGCGGCCTGCAGATCGGGATCGATAAAACCGGCGTGAATGGCAATCGGAATGGGCTCCCAACGCACCCCAGCATCTAAGTCTTTGAAAATGGCATAGAACCGTTCGATCTGTTTGGGGTTCCCCGCAAAGACGTAATTCGTCAGCCCTCCCGAGGTGTTCTCCAGCAGGTTTCGAATCAGTAGATCGAAATTCTTGTTGAAGCTTGGTTGGGGTTTAGCCCGACAGTCAATCGTGTGATCGATTGGAACACTTTGCTTATAGTTGGTAAAGAAGACGATTGGTTTCTCCTTAACGTCTTCCAACACTTCTCCCGGGCGGATAAAGGCCCGGTCCCGGAAAATTTGTGCCAACTCCTCATCGTCAATGATGGTAAGGTTCTGGGCAAAGGCGTTCGCTTTATCAAAGCACTCGTTCAGTTTGTCGAGCAGCAACTGAAAGTCCCGCATCCAGATGACGGTATTCTCGGGCAGTACTTCAAAGATGCTGGTCTTTTGCTCGCGGCTGAATTTGGTGTTGATGTTCGGGACGATGCTGACGTACTCCACCCTATCCACCGAGCGCTGCTCCAGCGGATCAAAGGTGCGGATGCTTTCTATTTCATCATCGAAAAGCTCAATCCGGTAAGGGTATTCATTGCCGTAGCTGAAAATATCAACAATCCCACCACGAATGCTGAACTGCCCCGGTTCGTAGACGAATTCTTGTCGCTTAAAACCGTATTCCACCAATACCTCGATGATGGTGTCAACGTCTAGGGTCTCGCCCTTCGACATTTCAATGCGAGCATTGGTCAGTTCACTGGGGGCGACCACTTGTTCAAAGAGTGCTTCGGGGTAAGTGACCACGATTTCCCCTTTCGATTTGGAGTGGGTTAGGTAATTGATCGTCTCCGTGCGCAACAAAACGTTGGTGGGGTCCAATACTTCGAAGTAGCGGGGTCGTCGAAAACTATCCGGAAGTAAACGAATTTGTTTTTTTGGCAGCAAACTCGCTATGGTATTCTGGATGTAGGCGGCCTCCTCCTTATCTGTTGCCACTACGAGGTAGTGTCCGCCGGCGTGGCGATAGCTGGCCGCCAACAGGAAGCTTTCCAGAGCACCCGCCAGGCCTTTAAGCTGTAGCCGCGGTGCATTTCCTTCCTGGCACCAGCGGGCAATCTCCGCTACGCGCGGGCTGGTGGAATACCGTTCCAATAACTGTTGGGTGGGGTCGGATAAGGCCATCGAGGTAGTAACCTACCGGAGGTAGCTTGGGTTTCAAATAGGGCTTATTTTTTGGGGCGCGCACGCAGGTGCAATGGAATGGGCGAGGAGCTAGCGTACCATGATCACTTCAGAACGCTGCTGTCGTTCAGTGCCGATACCGCGCATCAACAAAGTGTCCGGTCGGAAGATCAATTGCCAATTACTGTCGTCTCCCGGCCCGGCATCGCTATCAAGATGTAGGCTCTTATCGGCTTCTTTAAAGGTGTAGGTTCCAGCATTTTCTTGCTTATCGCCCTCTCCACTAGTGAATTTACCATCAGCTTG
>JBCDGT010000457.1:0-4074 GCA_038750915.1 Bacteroidota bacterium | reverse complement strand
TTGACAAGCGCGGTTATCAAGCCCAGTTTAAATTCGCCCGCGTCGCTCCACTAATCGCGGAGGCCAACCGTGAAGCCGCCGCCCAGCTCTTCACTGAGGCCAACCAACTCTTAGCCAGTGGCCGCCAGGGAGACAAATCCGCCGCCCGCGCGGCCTATTCCACCTTCGGTGATATCGACAGTTATATCCGCGGCTACCGGAATGCCGATGCCTTGCGTCGGGAAGCACGCGAGTTAGGAAAGGTCTTTATCTCCGTTGAAATGCTTAACCGCAGCGGTGGGTACTTACCCTCCGGTTTCGAACGGGAACTGCTCCGGGTACAAACCAGTAATATGGACTCTAAGTGGCGCTTCTTCGACTTTCAGCGTCAGGCCGGTAAAGCTTATGACTACAATGCTCAGATCATCATCGACAACATCCAGGTCAGCCCCGAAAGGGTTTCTGAACGCGCTTACATCGACGAAAAGGAGATCACCGACGGTGAAGAATACGTATTGGATGCCAACGGTAACGTAGCTAAAGATACCCTGGGGAATGATATCACACGCCCCCGTCGGGTAATTGTGCGAGCGGACGTTCTGGAAGTCCTCCAGACAAAATCCGCCCTGGTTTCCGGCCGCCTATTGCTTTTCGACAATACGACTCGCCGGGTGGTTGACGAAGAGGAGCTTACCGCCGAGGCCCTCTTCGAAAACTACGCTAGTACCTTCCGTGGAGACCGCCGAGCCCTAAGTAATGATACGCGTCGCTACATCGGAAACCGCCCCCAGGCATTCCCCTCCAACGAGGCCCTTATCCTTGACGCGGCGGATCGGCTCAAACCCATCCTCCAGTCCCGTTTGGCCGAGAGCTATCAAGCTAGGTAGATAATGGAGAATGATTGAATTTAGAATGAGAGAATAAGGTACGGACGCTCGCAGGTACCGACTTGCGTCAGGTACACTGCGAGGTCCTCAGTGTTAGACTACTAACCACTTAAGAACCTCGGAGTTTCCCTGGTATAGCCGGGGCCTCCGATTGTTCGTATTTTTTTCCTTAAACCAACAACTCTTTAGCCACGTGCCCCGCTACGTCGGTCAAGCGAAAATCTCGCCCCTGGAAACGGTAGGTGAAACGCTCGTGGTCAAAGCCTAGCAAATGTAGCATGGTCGCCTGTACGTCGTGTACGTGCAGGCGATCCTTTACGCCCGAGAAGCCGATCTCGTCCGTTTCTCCGTAGGTGACACCGGGGCTAACACCTCCTCCAGCCATCCACATCGTGAAGGCTTCCCCGTGGTGGTCCCGGCCAAAGAAAGGCATCGTCACCCCACCCCGATTCTCCCGCATGGGCGTTCGCCCAAACTCTCCTCCCCAGATGACTAGCGTGTCTTCCAACATACCCCTTTGTTTGAGGTCTTGAATTAACGCCGCCATAGGTTGGTCGATTTCTAAACAACGCTCTTTCAAGCCTTTTTCCAGTGAACTTCCGGGCGAATTTCCGTGGTGGTCCCAACCACGGTGGTAAAGTTGAACGAAGCGAACACCCGCCTCGGACAGGCGCCGAGCAAGCAAACAGTCATTAGCAAATGAGGCGCCTTCCGGATCAGCTCCGTAGAGCGCTCGAATGTACTCAGGCTCCTGGCTAATGTCCATCACCTCAGGAACCGACACCTGCATTTTAAAGGCCATCTCGTACTGGCTGATTCGCGTAAGGGTTTCGGGGTCGCCAACTTCCTCGTGCTGGCGCCGATTGATCTCATTGATCGCAGCAATGCTTTTTCCCCGCAGGTCACGATTGATGCCATCCGGATCGGATAGGTATAAAATCGGATCGCCGGAGGAACGACACTGCACGCCTTGGTGAATGGAAGGTAAAAAGCCACTACCCCATAAGCTCTTGCCACCGCTGGGAATCTTTTCTCTAGTTGACAAAACAATGAACCCTGGTAAATTTTCATTCTCAGAACCCAGCCCGTAGGTTACCCACGAGCCTAGTGCCGGTCTCCCCACCCTTGGGCTCCCCGTTTGAAACAGCAGTTGAGCGGGAGCATGATTAAATTCTTCCGTATGCACCGCTTTCAAAAAGGCGACTTCGTCTACTACCTTACTGAAGTGTGGTAACAAATCCGACACCCAAGCACCGCTTTGCCCATGCTGGGCAAATTTCGCTTGTGGCCCGAGCATCTGCGGTACTCCCTGAATGAAGGCAAAACGTTTTCCTGCCAGTAGGCTCGGTGGACAGTCTTTTCCGTGGAGTTTTGCCAATTCCGGTTTGTAGTCGAATAATTCCAGTTGAGACGGTGCCCCCGCCATGTGCATGTAGATTACCCGCTTGGCCCGAGGAGCAAAATGAAGGGAGCTTTGCATGGTATCTAGGGCTGTTCCTGGTTCTCCAGCAGCCGGTACGCCCGGAGCACAACCACTGAGCCCACTTAGGGCAATACCGCCCAAACCAAGCGTGCAATTCCGGAGAAAGTGACGGCGACTATTATAAAGCGCGTGGTGTCGTTGGGCCTCATGATAGATTTTCATGGATCTCAGGATTTAGTCAAAAATTCGTCCAGGTTAAACAGCGCATTGACCACCACGGTCAGGGCAGCCAAATCGGGATTTTCTACTCCAACCAGTTCGGCGCTAGCTACTGGATTTTCCTGGTATTGTACTAGTGCATCATGGTACAATTGCAGTAACACCAACATATCCTCCTCAAGGGGCGGACGATAAAACAGGTGCTCGTATAGTGTGGAAATTTTCGCGGTAATGCTGCCGTTTGATGGAGAGACAACGTTCACCAAGTTGGTAGCCCCTTCCAGCACTTCAGGATCATTGAGCGTTAGTAAGGCTTGAAGCGGAGTGTTGGTAAGGGTCCTGCGGGAGAGGCACACCTCGCGGTTAGTCCCATCGAAGGTAGTGAGTAAAGGATGCGGGATGCTTCGCCGTAAGAAGGTATAAAGGGAGCGGCGATAGCGGTCTTCTCCTTCGCTCCGTTTCCAACGTAGTCCACTATAAACTACTGCATCCCATAGTCCATCTGGTTGCTGGGGCATCACGCTGGGGCCATACATTTTACCGCTCAACAAACCTGAAACTGCGAGCATCTGATCCCGGACCTGTTCGGCCGAAAGGCGAACTCGGGGGCTGCGGGCAAGGAGGGTATTATACGGATCGGCGGCTAGCATTTCCGGGCTAGCGGCTGACGCTTGCTGGTAAGTGGCCGAATGCACGATGAGCCGCAATAAGTCCTTCATGCTCCAATCCATTTCCTCCACAAATTCACCAGCCATCCAATCCAATAAAGCGGGGTGAGATGGCTTTGCTCCCTGGCTACCGAAGTCCTCCGGCGTGGTCACGATACCCTGACCGAAAAGCTCCGCCCAGAAGCGATTGACCGTCACCCTGGCTGTCAGGGGGTTCTCCGGATCAATGATCCAACGCGCAAAGGCCAGCCTAGCCGAGGAAGTGTCCTGGGGGAGAGAGGGAAAAATCTCCGGGACACTCGGAACTACCGTATCCGTCGGCACCAGCCAGTTCCCTCGGTTAAAAACCTGGGTTACGCGTTGCTTACCGTCCGGCAAGTCGAGCATTATGGGCGTCCGTATCGAATCTTCCGCAGCTAATAGTTCATCGATATAAGTCACAATATCTCCGTAGCCTTCCCGCTCCTCCCCCGGCAAGTGTGGCTCAAAGAGTGCGGAGTATATTCCTGATAGTTTCCGGTCGGGCTCCCCGTAAAAACGGAGGTATAAGAGGTGTTCTCCTTTGGTAGCTTTTAGCGGAATACGTTTGGTACTCACCGGCCCTGGTCGCCATTCTAATTCTCCTTCTCCGACTTTTTCACCTTCCGGCCCACCTAGGTGAATACTGACCCGCGGAGGCTTTTTGCCAAGAGGCCGGTAGCTAAGGTGTAGCGCAGCAATCTCGCCCAATGGTCTGGTGGGCAAGGCAAAATAGTTACTGTCGTGCACAAACATAAAATCTTCATCTGCCCGGTCGGTGAAGATGCCTCCTTTCACGTCCGTAAAATCGTAGGGCCTGATCCGAGGCTCCCGCAGGCGTAGCATCTTGGTCCATTTGCTCTGCACCTGCGGCCGCGCC
>JBCDGT010000456.1:0-4078 GCA_038750915.1 Bacteroidota bacterium | reverse complement strand
GCTTTTTTGCGCTGGTAATGATTTGGCAAACGCACTACAATTTTTTTCGGCGAACGGATTACGTAGATGTCTGGGTAATTGTCTTAAACATGTTGATGCTTTTCTTGGTGCTTTTCTACGTATATCCGCTTAAATTCCTGGCCAACCTAGCTTTCGGGAAGGGATCCATCAGGAGTGGTGTAGAAATGGGCGAGCTCTTTGTGCTATACAGCCTTGGTTTTGGCGCCATTTTTCTATGTCTTTCTCTCCTCTACCTCTATGCGGGGCGAAAACAAGGTGGGTACGTTCCGGAGCTTAATTTTTGGGGAAGGCATTTCCTTATCTTCGTAGCAATTGCCATGCTATCGGTTTTGTTGGCTTATTTAGGTATTGGGTTACGGTGGGGATTACCTGGTTTCGTATACATGTTACTTGGCCCCGCCTGTGGTGCTCATGGCTGGTTGATGGGCTTTAAGCCGCAAGAAAAGGTTGTAGAAGGGTAATTTTTGTTGGTGATGGCTGAACGTATATTTACCCAAAAAATATGCTGCGCTTATTACTTATTAGCTTGTCGTTTTTGCTAGTTGCTTGTCAATCTTCGGTAACTAAAAACGAAGAAAGTGTCGCTGTTGAAGATACTTTGGAACGGCAGGTTTTGGATTATAATCCGGATAATGATGCGCGGCCGCTGGATGCCATGATTCGGGTCAAGGAGCCAGCCGTAAATGGGAGGCTAATGTCTCCAGCAAGCGTAACTGGTGAGGCTGTTGGCGCTTGGTATTTCGAAGGAAGTTTCCCGGTTGTTTTATTAGGTTCCGAAGGCGAGGTACTGGTCGAAAGCTTTGCAACGGCGGACGGTGATTGGATGCAAGAAGGTTTTGTCCCGTTTACAGCAGAACTAGAATTTTCCGTTGCCGCCCCGGTGGAAGGCTATTTGGAACTGCTGCTAGATAATCCCGCCGGAGACGAAGGTATGGACCGTAGTATTTCCATTCCGGTAACCATCAGATAACGGCAGGCCACTTGCTGTGCAAGTCTCTGGTGTAGCGTCGCTGTGCGACTTACTCGCAACTTTTCTCAGGATGGTGGCTATTTCTACTTACTCTTGCGTTACTGAAAGATCAGCTTTGATACCCAATCAAATAGTACCTTTGCCCCCTGAAAATTGACACCCCATGAAATTTGATGTTCAGACCATCGATGCCAAATGGCAGCAACACTGGAAAGACCGAAAAACCTACCGGACCACGAATACTATGGATAAGCCAAAGTATTACGTGCTCGATATGTTTCCGTACCCTTCCGGTGCTGGTCTGCACGTAGGTCATCCACTGGGGTATATTGCTTCTGATATCTATTCCCGTTACAAGCGGCAACGGGGGTTTAACGTATTACACCCAATGGGCTTTGACTCCTTTGGCCTTCCGGCGGAGCAGTATGCCATCGATACCGGGGTGCACCCTTCGGAGTCCACTGCCGTGAACACCAAACGGTACAAGGAGCAGATGGATAGCTTAGGCTTTAGTTTTGACTGGGACCGGACCGTCAATACCGCTGATCCAAATTATTACAAATGGACCCAGTGGATCATTACGCAGGTCTTCGATCATTGGTATGATACAGCCGCCCAAAAGGCACGTCCGATCAGCGAGCTCTTTGCTCATTTATCCGCTCATGGCACCCGCGACCTCGCCGCTGCTCAAACGGAAGCCTTGGATCTGAGCGCGGAGGCTTTTAGTGCGATGTCTGCTAAGGAACAGTCTGATGTATTAATGAACTACCGCCTGGCTTACCGGGGCGTGAGTTACGTTAATTGGTGTGAAGCACTCGGTACGGTATTGGCGAACGACGAGGTGAAGGACGGACGCTCCGAACGTGGTAATCACCCGGTTACCCAGAAACCGATGGTGCAGTGGAAGCTGCGTATCACTGCTTACGCTGACCGCTTGTTAGAAGGGTTGGAGACCGTTGATTACAGTGACGGGCTCAAAGCTCAGCAGCGCAATTGGATTGGCCGTAGCACGGGAGCGTTGGCCCACTTCGATATCGAAGGGACTGACAAGCAACTGGACATCTTTACTACTAGGCCCGATACGATCTTCGGTACCACCTTCATGGTGGTCGCGCCGGAACACGACTTCGTACCGGAATTGACAACTCCGGCGCAAGAAAAAGAAATTGCCGACTACCAGGCCTACGTTGGTAGTCGTAGTGAAATCGACCGCCAACAGGAGACCAAGGTTACCGGTGCTTTTACGGGTTCCTATTGTATTAACCCCCTGAATGGAGCCCGTATCCCGATCTATATTTCGGAGTATGTCCTTAAAGATTACGGTACCGGTGCCATTATGGCGGTGCCGAGTGATGATGAGCGGGATAAACGGTTCGCCGAGAAATTCGGAATTGAGATCATTGATGTAGTCGATAAATCTGATTATCCAGGCGCGTCCCTCAAGGACAAAGTCGGGAAAATCATCAACTCCGACTTCCTTAACGGCATGGAAGTGCCGGAAGCCATTAAGGCTGCTACGGATAAACTTGCCGAACTCAGCCGTGGGGTAGAGCAGGTGAATTTTCGTATTCGTGACTTACTCTTTAGCCGCCAACGCTACTGGGGGGAACCCTGGCCGATCATTTACGACGAGCAGGATATTCCTCAAGTAGTGGCCGCCGAAGATTTGCCCGTTACCTTGCCCCCCATGGAGGATTTCCGGGCTGTTTCCGGAATCAGCCCATTGGAAAGGGCTACCGAATGGAATACGACGCCCCAGGGCCGTAGGGAGACTGATACCATGCCCGCTACTGCTGGCTCCAATTGGTATTACCTCCGCTACATGAACCCGGATAACGACCAGGAGTTTGTGGCCAAAGAAGTAGTTGATTATTGGCAAGACGTGGACCTTTACGTCGGTGGAGCAGAGCATGCGGTAAGCCACATCCTCTACAGCCGTTTGATTCATAAATTCCTCTTTGATCTTGGTAAAGTTCCTACCCGTGAGCCCTATAAAAAGCTTTTGAACCAGGGGATGATTGGTGCGCCGATTACCAGCATTAACTTAGGCATCCTCCTGGCCGAAGACGGACAGCGCCATCCAGTATGGGTGGGTAGTAACGTTGCGGAAGGCAGCGCCCTTTCCGTAGAAGGACTTGGATCTGGCCATTTGGTCCTTGATGAGAGCACCGGTAGCCGAAAAGTCCCTCTTCGTATGGTGGAAGAAACCGCTACCGACGGAGAAGCGAGCTTCCGCATCTATCAGGAAGCCATCGATAAGGTGGCCAGCGATTCTGCCCAGGACGCAGCCTACTTCCGAACGGTCCTCCAACAGGGTAATGCATTCGTGTGGGCAACGGATAAAGATGGACGCAAGTACATCGAGCTGAGCTACCAAATGGGGAAAATGTCTAAGTCTAAGTACAACGTCATCAATCCCGATGACATCACGGCTCGCTACGGAACGGACTGTTTTCGCATGTACGAGATGTTCCTCGGTCCCATCGATCAGGCCAAACCCTGGAGTGTCTCAGGTATCGACGGCGTTTACCGCTTCCTTCGCCGTTTCTGGAACCTTTACGTCGGAAATGGGGACCAACTCAACGTTTCGGATGCTGCAGCCAGCAAGGAGGAAATGAAAGTCTTGCATACCCTGATTAAAAAGGTGACCGAAGACATAGAAAAACTCAGCTTCAATACCTGCGTATCGGCCTTCATGGTGGCTTGTAATGATCTGGCTAAGTTGAAATGCAATAAGAGCGACGTACTAGAGCCGATGGTTCGCTTAATCGCTCCATTCGCTCCGCACGTGGCCGAAGAACTGTTCGAAGCATTGGGTGGCGAGGGAAGTGTCCATCACACTCCGTGGCCAATCTTAGAGGAGAAGTGGCTTATCGAGGACAGTTTTACCTATCCAATTGCCTTCAACGGTAAGACCCGATTGACCCTTGATTTTCCGGCTGGTGCCTCAAAAGACGATATCGAAGCTGAAGCTAAAGCTCATCCTGACGTAGCCAAGCACCTCGACGGCAAGACGATCCGTAAGGTAATCGTAGTACCGAAGCGGATGGTGAATTTTGTGGTAGGGTAGGGAGGGTAGACCTACCG
>JBCDGT010000455.1:0-4078 GCA_038750915.1 Bacteroidota bacterium | reverse complement strand
TTCAGCCCTCCTTTTTTAGGTATGCCCAATTGAATTTTTTCCGCCCGGCGCTCTCCGACATCAACGGTATCCCCAAGTGGGCGAGCTAGGAAACTACGGGTGTCTCCCGTTAGTTCATCAACTAAAATAAGTTGCGTGGTGTCTAGCTGACTGATTCGATAATCTAGGTAGTAGTCTTGTCCTACCCGGTAACGCTGGTGCACCAAGCCCTCTCCCATAAAGTAATCAACGGCTAGGGTTAGCTTCGTTCTAGCTGAATCCACTTCCCAACGCCCCAGCAAGTACCGGACTTTCCGCCGGTACTTTTCACCAGCATCTTCTTCGAAAGGGCCGTAGGTATTAAGTCGCAATACGTACCCTTCTTTTTCTCCTTCGCTGGTTTCTTCCCAAAGGTAGCCCGTCAGTAGACTATCCGTTTGTGCAGATACCAATACGGACATAAACACCAGCAGTAAAAGTAATAGATAGCGCATGACGGAAAGAGTAGTTATTAGTAAGACGTGAAAACAACAAAAGGGAGCCCCCCTTTGCTCTCTTTAGCGGCATTTTAACGTTTAAGGGGAGAAAATTCATTAGCTGAGGGAACTTCCAGACCTTACTCCCTTCCCCCAAAGTGGTAAGTTCTGGCTTTATTATCCGATCATTGCACCTGCGTACACGCCACAAAAAACGATTATGTCCACTACTTGGAAAAAACTTTCTTCCGCCGATATGCGTCAACGTGTTTTCACGGCCTTAGCAGAAAACATCAATTACGATCACCAAAACATTCTCGGCGTCCCTGCCTCCTATTTAGACGATAAGGTTTTCAATCAAGATGCTGCCTTCGTTAAAGATGCCCCCTTCATTTCAACACTGGCCCAAAACCCTAACCACATTGGTTGTCACACCCTCGGTACTTCCGAGCCCTTTTTCCAGGGTACCCAAGCCATTGAACGAGAACTGCTCGACATTTGCGCTGTAGACATTTTGGGCGCTACCGCAGGTGCCTACGACGGTTATGTAGCCAGCGGCGGAACCGAAGCCAATTTACAGGCAGTATGGGTTTACCGTAATTACTTCCGCCAGCAATACGGCGCACTAAATAATGAGGTTACCATACTCTGTACTACGGATAGCCACTACTGCGTCGATAAAGCAGCCAATATTTTCGACCTGAGTATCCATAAAGTACCCATTGCAGAAGACAGCCGCCAAGCCAACCTTGCCGCCATGCAAGCCAGCATCCAAGCTGCTCAGCAGGAAGGAATAAAGTACTTTATCGTCGTTGCTAATATGATGACCACCATGTTCGGATCAGTGGATTCCGTAGCCAACTACGTTACTGCCCTCCAAAGCCAAAAAGCCACTTTCAGGATCCACATCGACGGGGCTTATGGCGGTTTTTATTACCCCTTCACCGCTAAAGACCGAGATCTCACTTTCGCCAATCCGCATATTTCTTCCTTTACCCTGGATGCCCATAAGATGGCCCAAGCGCCCTATGGAACAGGGATATTCTTAATCCGCAAAGACCTAATCCACCACACCAATACCCAAGAAGCTCGTTACGTTGCCGGCGAAGACTTCACCCTCATCGGGAGCCGTTCCGGGGCCAATGCCGTTGCCGTTTGGATGATCCTCGTAAACAGTGGCCCCTACGGCTGGCGGGAAAAGATATTCATCCTACAACAACGGGCCGAATGGTTGAGTAAGCAGCTTACCGAACGTAGAATCGCTTTCTTCCGCCATCCCCAATCCAACATCATCACCATCCAGGCCAGCTTCGTACCTACCGACGTGGCTGCTAAGTACCATCTTGTCCCTGATGATCATCACGCCCCAGCCTGGTACAAAGTCGTGATCATGGACCACGTAACCATTGAGAAACTGCTGCCCTTGGTGGAGGAGTTACAACCGGATTGAGTAAGCGATATCAATCACTACCGCTTCACTATAGGCTGTCGAATAGTCATCTCACCCAATTGCAGGGATAGTAGGTAAACTCCAGTTGGTAGCACTTCTATTCCAGGCACCACCAAACTCCTGCTTCCTTCTAGCACTGGAATAAGTGTTTGAAAAACTAAACGTCCGTCAGCAGCGTACAAGCGAACTTCCGTGGTCTCCATAGTTTCCAGTGTTGAAGGGAAATTTATGGTAAAGCTATTCTGAACTGGGTTAGGGTATACTAGCACATCATCGGCAACGGAGGAAATTTGTGTACAATCTGGTATGCCATCCTCTCTTAATGAAAGCCGAGTAATCCGTAGGGTATCCAGGTTGTCACCCGCAATGACATCACGGTAAATACCAGGCTCAGTTTGTTCCGCACCTGCCAAAAACTTCGATGCTCCGGGGCAAAGCCACTCCATTGCGGTGGTCTTAATCAATAATGGTTCTCCTTGCTTCAGCACGTAATTATTATTGGCATTAAGCGCTGTCAGGACCTCCCGCCCACCGGGCGCAGGCCAGTAGATAATGATACTATCAATACCTGTTGCCTCACCAAGTCCAAAGATTAAGCGAGAACTGTTGCTAGACAAATAGCTCCCGCCACCACTCAGCTCCCTTAATTGTCGACGACCAGCTACGAACACCTCTACCAGGGCACCATAAGCACTACGATTACTCGTAGTCCCTTCCAAACTAAGGGAAAGCCAGTTGTTACCCGGTGTTCCTCCGTTGAGGTAAACACGACTGCTTACCCCATGTGCCCTCGATACGCGTACGTTACTCACGGCAATATCCGGATAGCCGTCATTATTCAGATCACCGACCGCTACTCCCCGCGCTTTATTGCGTCCAGGAGTAAGTAATTCTTCAGAAACGTCCGTAAAAGGCAGGTCAGGGCCATTCCCCAGAAAAAGCTTGTTGTCGGCGTTTACTGTGGATTGGGATAAATCGCCATTTGCGAAGAAGAGGTCCAGGATACCGTCGTTATCCACGTCAGTAAAAACAGTTCCCCAACTGATTTCTTCGCCGTCATTCACGCCAAATTCCGTAGCCAAATCAGTAAATCCCCCGTTCGGGCCCGAGAGATAGAAAGGATTTTGACCAATATTCGTCACGTAGTAATCTAGGCGTCCATCTTCATTAATATCTCCAGCGGCAATCCCCATACTATTGATCGCTGCATTAACATTTGCTGCAACACCAATTTCGGAAAAGGCCCCATGCTCTGGCCCATTATTTAGTAGTTTATTGGGCTCGTAAAAATCACCAAAGTCGTTGAGGACGAAAAGATCTTGGTCCCCATCGCGGTCATAATCAGAGAAAGCGGTTACCAAAGTACAGCCAGCCTGGTCCTTCCCTAGCAGACTTTCCTGAAGGCTGAAGGTACCATCACCTTCGTTTCGGTAGAAAAAGTCTGCCTCAGGGTTCGTGATATTGTGTTCAAAAGGCTGTTCGCTGAAAGTCACATAGTTTCCTACGTAAATGTCGAGGTCTCCGTCTTCATCGTAATCTGCCATGGTGGCGGTAGTACTCCAAGCCTCGTGACGAATCCCAGCGGCCAGCGAGATATCTTCAAAGTATTTACCAGCTACGTTGCGCAGTAAGTAACAGTGATCCTGGCCAGTTGTCGTTACAAAGAGATCAGTGTAGCCATCATTGTCGATGTCGCCCGTCACTACGCCCATTGTAGTGACGATATTGAATACCGTAAGCCGCATGCTTTGGGTAACGTCTACAAAGTGACCGTTACCCTGGTTGTGAAATAGCTTATCCGGGGCATCCCCTCCAGTAAAGTAGATGTCTTCGTAGCCATCGTTATCAAAGTCGAAAATAGCAAGGCCGCCAGCCATCGCCGTGGCTTCAAAGGCATGATGCTCTATGCCTAGTTCAACAGCTTGCTCTGAGAACAACTGGGCCTGGAGGTTATTGGGAAGGCCAAAAATAATCAATGCCACCACGCTAAATATCGATCTCCTAGCAATTCCTACTCCAGCCGGAGATGGTTTGGAGAGGATAAGGAAAAGGCCTTGCCTTCCCCAATTTTTGGCACCTCGGAGAGCCACTCCGCTGACTAGGTCAGGTAGAGTGAGGCCTCCGAGGAGCAAAAGAGGGCCCATTAATATCCAGGGTTGTGGGTGAAGGGCTT
>JBCDGT010000454.1:0-4080 GCA_038750915.1 Bacteroidota bacterium | reverse complement strand
CTCCCGTAAAACCGGCACTCCAGTCATCGGAGCGTATTGATTGTAATCCTCTTGTACATATTGGTTGATCAAGTCTTTCAATTGCTGATCCACCGGGAAATTCGGAAAGCCTTGCGATAAGTTAATTGCGCCGTGCTCAGCGGCTAGCTGGCTCATGATGGTGAAGATAGTCGTACCTACCTGCGGAAGCTTAGAAGAAATGGTCATAGGGCGGAAGATAGGGATAAGACCGCTACGCTGAAGAGGGAGTAAATACTAATGACGGTTGACCATAAGGTGGAGTCTGGACCAACAGTCAAAACTACCAGAAATGCAAAAGACCAGCAGACTGCTTTATTCCACTACCTTTGCACCTGCGGCCGCGCAAAAAAAGCTGCAGCAAGGAAACCCTAGCGCTAGTAGTGACCTTACTAGGTAACTAAATCACCAAAAGACCAAAGAACCAAAAGACTAATATTCTAACCCACTAATAAATGACTTTGTCCGAAAACGGCCGCTACCAGATTGGCGGCGTCGATGTCTTACAGCTGGTGGATACTCACCAAGCTCCCCTTTACGTATACGATTCTGCGGTAATGAAACGGCAGTATGATCGGATGCAGAAGGCATTCGGTAAGGTCAAACGTTTGCGGATCAACTACGCCTGTAAGGCCCTGACGAACGTCAACGTCCTCCGCCTTTTCCGGGAGTGGGGGAGTGGCTTGGATACGGTCTCCGTCCAGGAAGTCGAACTTGGTTTGCTGGCTGGCTTTGCGCCTCACGACATTCTTTACACCCCTAACTGTGTAAGCATGGAAGAGGTGAACGAAGCCGTGGCCCACGGAGTGCGGATCAACATCGATAACATCTCCATCCTGGAACAATTCGGGGCGCTACACCCAGATGTACCCGTGTGTATTCGTATCAACCCACACATCATGGCTGGGGGAAACAGCAAGATCAGTGTTGGCCACATCGATTCTAAGTTTGGCATCAGTATCCACCAGGTGCCCCACGTGCTTAAGGTAGTCGAGGCGCTTGGCGTCAAAGTGGAAGGCCTGCACATGCATACGGGCTCGGATATCTATGATTCGGCAGTGTTCCTCCGCGCCGTAGAAATACTACTGAATGCAGCATCGGATTTCCCCGATTTGGATTACCTAGATTTCGGCTCCGGCTTTAAAGTCCCTTACAAAACTGGCGGTATTGCCACCGACATCGAAGACCTGGGCGATAAGCTTGGTGATCGCTTCAACGAATTCTGTGCTGAGTACGGCCGTGATCTGGAGCTGATGTTCGAACCCGGCAAATTTTTGGTGAGTGAGGCTGGCCATTTCTTGGTGCGGACGAACGTCGTTAAAACCACCACCGCCTCCGTTTTCGCTGGCGTGGATAGCGGATTGAATCACCTGATTCGCCCCATGTTCTACGATGCTTACCACCACATCACCAACATCAGTAATCCTACGGGCAAGCCACGGATTTACAGCGTGGTTGGCTACATCTGCGAAACGGATACTTTTGGCGTCAACCGCCAGCTCAACGAAGTGCGTGAAGGCGATATCTTAGCCATGGCCAACGCCGGGGCTTACAGCTTCATGATGGCCAGCAACTACAACAGTCGCTTCCGCCCCGCCGAAGTGCTGGTTCACGAGGGTCAGGGTCACCTCATCCGCCGCCGGGAAACTATGCAGGACTTGCTGGGTACGCAGGTGGAGCTGGATGTGTTGAAAGGAGCCGTAACGGCTTAGTCTATTGGTATTTTGGTCTGTTGGTCTTTTAGTTTCTTCCCAACAGACCAAATTCCCAACAGACCAAAATACCAACCCTCATGCAAGTAACTGCCCTTTACCGTTATCCCGTCAAAAGCCTTGGTGGCCAATCAGTGGATGCTTTACCACCCGAAGGGCGTGGCTTTCGCGATGATCGTCGCTGGATGTTCGTCGAACCGGACGGTATGTTTATCTCCTGCCGTGCCGTGCCTTCCTTATTGCGTTTTTCGGCGGAGGTACACGGAGATGAACTACGCTTCATTCGTATCGCGGATGGCGAAGTAGTGGGCGCGGTCGCAGGTGCGAGGTCTGGTGAAGGCCGTATTCCGGTTAGCGTCTGGGGCACCCACTTCGAAGCCACCCTAATCGATGTACCCAACTTGGCCCAACTGACGGAAACACTCGGCCTGCCTGATGCCCGCTTGGTCTACATGGCCCCGGAAGACGTACGGCCGGTTGACCCCCGTTACGCCAAAAAAGGAGAGCAAGTCTCCTTTGCGGATGGCTACCCCTACTTGATTACCAACACTACTAGCCTGCAAGACCTCGCTGCCCGTATGGGAGAAACTAGCCTGGATATGCGCCGTTTTCGCCCCAACATTGTCCTTTCCGGTGCTTCCGCCTGGTCGGAAGACGATTGGCAACAACTGCAGATCGGTACCCATCAATTCCGGCTTCCGAAGCCCTGCGCGCGCTGCATCATGGTCACCCATGCCCCCGATACCGGAGAGCGTGATCTCCGGGTGCTAGCGGAACTAAACACCTTCCGTAAAGTGGGGAATAAAGTGCTCTTCGGCATGAATGCCTGCTGGGAAGGGGGAGAAGGGGAAATTGCCGTTGGGGACAAGGCCTCGCTTGCGTAACCCCAGGCGATTAGGAGTCGGTAGGATGTTTAGAATTTGGCGGTTTGTCGCCTAAAATTTAATATTCTATTCATTCTCTAAAATTCTAAACATCCTAATCCCTCTTTTGCTATTCTCCACTTGCTGCCGAAGGCGTGCTGAAGCTTACCACTACCCGGTCTATTTGCCTAACCTGCACGTCGTTAACGTCTAAGAATGCACCGGATTCATTTACTGGCCAGGGCACACCTTCTACCGGCTGCATAATGACGGTAAATATCCCTTGGTTGAAACAGGCCTGGAGGGCTTGATCGTAGGTGAGCGCGTACTGAACAACCCCACCAAAACTAGTCGCTCCCGCAGAAATAGGCTTGCTAGGGTTCACGGCCTGATAGGAACTGATGGTGATCAGTACGGGCAGTTCTTGCCTACAGAGATCCGACAGTTGTGCCCGAACAATATCTAATCTACTAATGCCTTCTTGAAGCCTAGATTCATAGCCGGAAGTGCTTTCGTTGCGACGGTTAAAACGAGGGTTGGATAAGGTAGCTTTGGATTCTTCTACAAGGAAGTCGACTAGTTCGGGTAATGAAGTGGGGCGCGTGGATATACCTTCACCTGCACCAAAGTAAAGGGTTACGTCAGGGATATCTACCGTGCCGCTATTTTGAGGAGATAGACTGACAATCAGAGGGGCGCTACCCGCCACCGCTTGACTTATCTCTTTAGTACTAATCTTCAAATCATCGAAGCCCTCCTTACTTATTAGAATTTCCCGACCTATTTCTTTTACGGGGATGCTAACGGTAGCTGCACCATAAGGATTGGTCTGTACGGATCTTCCCTGGAGCTCATTATGGTAGAATACTTGGATCCTGGCATTTACTACGGGAGAAGCATCTGCTTGGTTATTAACCTGGAGCTGGAAGGAGATAGTTTCAATGTTTGACGTGCTGGGAGGAGCAGTCCCAATTGGCCTTTGCTGAGCCGGGGATTCTTGGGTTTGGAGAGGGAAGTCGAAGCCACCACCAGTAAATTCTTCCTCTTCATTATCTTCCCAGAAGGTCTGTAAATTAGGACGGTAAGAAAGCGTATCAAAAAAGCCCTCTTCCTGAAGGTTAAAGTAGGTTTCCTGTGAGAGTTCTGCATAGACGCCATCTTCACGGCTCAATTCGTAATAGAGCAATCCGCGGATGTGTTCTAAGTTACTGAGGTAGGTGGAGGGGAAATAATCGTAGCCTTGATTGTCCAATACGATTGTACTTACAATGGTATCAAGATTCTCGGTAATGGAATTGATGGCATCGAAATAGTTAGGAGTGGAAATACTACTTGCTGTATCTTGATTACTACGCAAATCGGAAGGATCCAGTTCGTTGTAGAGTTCAGCGTGCTGGTTGTAAATAGCGGTTAGCTGATTAATCCAAGCACTTGGGGAGTCTGGGTTGCTGTCGGTTGTTGCGTCTCTGAGGGGGGGGGGGGGGGGG
>JBCDGT010000453.1:0-4089 GCA_038750915.1 Bacteroidota bacterium | reverse complement strand
GGTTTACAATGGCAATAGCCGTGGTGCCAGATTTCGTGTCCCTCCGCCTCGCGGTCTTTGATCCACTGAAAATAGTCCGCACTACCTGCTTCGAGGGAGTTGCAGACGAGGCCAATCGTACCGATGACCTCCTCCTGGCGCAAAAAATCGAAGACCCGTAGCCAGCCCGGATGAACCAGTCCTTCCTCGTACCACAGATCATCCAGTTTGAGGATAACAAACGGGGAAGAAGACTTCGCTGGCCAGTACTTATTTACGTGGCAAGCGGTCAGCAAACTGAACAAGCTTAGCCAAACAAAGAGTAAGCAGCAGTTACTCGGTATTACAAACGATTTCCCTACTGTTTTCATAGTAGTGGGTGTGGCGTCCCCTTACCTGTCTTTCTCCGCTAGGATCGGACAAGCAAGGGATATTATTAGACTTATTCACCCAGGGCCTTAAACGGCTGTAACCGGCAAATTTTGCTCTGCACTTCGTCAGAAAGCCTCGCTGTCTCGGCTGAGCCGAGATCGCCTACGTTTTTTGCCTTGTTCAAAACAAAATTTGCTACGCTTTCGCTCGTTCATGCCTGACTGAAAAAGTCTACCAAAGTTAGCGTTAGCGTATCTCGCTGAGCGGGAAGAAGTCCATGTCGGAAAAATCTTTGTTTTCGCCCGCCATGGCCCAAATGAACGAGTAGTTGGTCGTACCCGAACCGGAGTGGATAGACCAGGGGGGAGAAATCACGGCTTCGTGGTTCTTCATCCACAGGTGTCTTGTTTCCTTGGGTTGCCCCATGAAGTGCATGACGCCGTGGTCCGCTGGTACGTCGAAGTAGAGGTAGACCTCGCTACGGCGATCGTGGGTGTGCGCTGGCATCGTATTCCAGACGCTCCCGTCGGCTAAGGACGTTAAGCCCATCACGACTTGGCAACTGTCGATGCCTTCGTCGTGGATGTATTTGTAGATGGTACGCTGGTTGGCCGTTTCCGCGCCACCTAGGTCGAAGGGAGCCGCATCCTCTTTGGTAAAGAGGCGATTGGGAAATTCCCGGTGGGCCGGGGCCGAAAACAGATAGTACCGCGCGGGTTCTTCCACATTATTGGAGGCCAGACTCACCTCTTGGGTGCCCTTGCCCAGGTACAGGCAACTGAGTCGCTCCAACGGGTAAAGTTCTCCCGCTGCCTCGATTGTTCCCGCACCGCCAATATTGATGATCCCCATTTCGCGGCGTTGCAGAAAAAATTCACTTTTGAGGGTTTCGTAATTCGCTAATTCGATCGCGGTCGCCGTAGGTACTGCTCCCCCCATGACCATCCGGTCGTAGTGGCTGTAAGCCAGATTGATCTCTCCCTCGACGAATAAGCTAGTGACTAAGAACTCAGCACGCAGTTCCTGGGTGTTCATTCTTTCTACTTCGCGGGGGCTGGCCCCGTAATGTTGTGGTATGGTATTCATATATTGAGTTTTTGTAACTATTTAGGCCCAGCTACTAAGTTGTCCTATATTCCGCAATTTTTTGGTCCCTTTTTTAGTGAAGGAATTAGAATGATGGTAAAATCGGGCTAATTACAAGCTAAAAAAGGGACTAAAGTCAAAAAATTGCTCATCCTGGCTCACGTAAGTGACCAGTTAAATAATTACGAGTTTTTGTTTGTAATTAATAACTACCGTCCCATCCAGCCGCCATCAACGACTAGTATCTCACCACTGACGTAGTCCGCAGCGGCGGAAGCCAAAAAGACGGTTGGCCCCTTGAAATCCTCCGGTTGGCCCCAACGGGCGCTCGGGATTCGGGCCAGGATGGCATCGTTTCTGGTAGGGTTATTGCGTAGCGCTTCGGTATTATCGGTAGCGATGTAGCCCGGAGCAATTGCGTTGACGCATACGCCCTTGCCAGCCCATTCGTTAGACAATGCCTTAACCAAGCTGCCAATAGCCCCCTTGCTGGCTGCGTAACCCGGCATGGTAATTCCTTCTTGGAAAGTCAAGAGGGAGGCCGTAAAGATAATTTTACCACTTCCACGTTCCAGCATCACCTGTCCGAATTCGCGGGCCAAGATAAACTGGGCGTTTAGGTTGACGTCAATTACTTTATCCCAGTAGCTGTCCGAGTGCTCGGCGGCTGGCGCTCGCAGGATAGTACCCGCATTATTCACGAGAATATCCACGGGCGCCCCTTCTTGTTTCACTTGCTCAATGAACTTGTACAAGGCAGAACGATCACTAAAGTCAGCTTGGTAAGCCGTAAAGTTCCTCCCCAGCGCTTGCACGGCTTGTTCTACCGCGCTCCCTGCCAATTCCAAACTCGCCGATACACCGATAATGTCGGCCCCCGCTTCCGCTAGCCCTACCGCCATCGCTTTGCCGATGCCTCTTTTACAGCCCGTCACCAAAGCGCGCTTGCCAGTAAGGTCAAATGATTGAATTATGCTCATGATTTCTTTAGGTTTTGATAATGTTAAAGTCCAAACTGCGCTGGCAGCCAAAGCGATAGTCCTTTGACAAAAGTGATAATTAACAGCATGATAATCATAGCTGCCAGAAACGGCAACAGTGGCTTGATAACTTTAGAAACGGAAATTTTAGCCACCCCCGCCCCCACAAAGAGTATTGTTCCCACCGGCGGCGTACACAAGCCGATGCACAGGTTCAGAACCATTACTATGCCGAAGTGAACGGGGTCCATCCCCAGTTGCGTTACCACGGGGAGGAAGATGGGGGTAAAAATGAGAATCGCGGGTGTCATATCCATGAAGGTGCCCACGACCAACAAGGTGAGGTTGATGAGCAGAAAAATCAGGAGTGGACTACTGACCGTTTCCAATAAAAAACCCGTCATCAATTGTGGGATACTTTCAAACGAAAACAACCAGGACATGGCCATGGAAGTACAGATTAAAAACATCACTACGGCGGTCGTTTTGGCGCTGTTGAGTAGGATCTGCGGTAAGTTTCTGAAGCTAATTGTTCGGTAAACAACCCCCAAAATCAAGGCGTAGAGCACCGCCACCGCCGCTGCCTCCGTAGCCGTAAAGATGCCTTTGACAATTCCTCCGACGATTACCACCAACATCAGCAAGCTAAAGAACGCCCGGCGAAAGTCTCGCCACACTTGTGCCAGTTTAGCGGTCTCGCCCCGGCGAAATTTTTCCTTTCTGGCCATAACGGCAGCTACGATCATCAAAGCCAGACCAACCAAAATACCGGGCACATAACCCGCCACGAAGAGCGCGGCAACCGAAGCGGTTCCGCCACTCGCCAAAGCGTAGACAATCAGAACGTTGCTAGGCGGAATCAGCAAGCCCGTAGTCGAAGCCGTGATGTTGAGCGCTGCGCTGAAGGGACGGGGGTAGCCTTCGCCTTCCATGCGGTCGGTCATCACGCTGCCGATGGCAGATGCAGCCGCCACCGCAGAGCCGGACACCGCACCAAACAGCATGGCCGCCAGTGTATTAACGTACGCCAAGCCCCCGGGTAGACTACCGACCAGGGATTTGGCAAAATTGATGAGTCGGGTCGCCACGCCACCCTGGTTCATCAACTCTCCGGCCAGGACAAAAAAGGGAATGGCTAAGAGCGCAAAACTATCAATACCCGTCGTCATGCGTTGCGCAACGGTAGTGATACCAGGCGTAAAAGCAATGTGGAGCAGGATAGTAAGTGTCGTCGAGATACCAATACTGTACGCCACCGGTACGCCGTAGCCCAACAGCCAAAAGAAGCTGAGGAACAAGAGTAAAATACTGATGAGTTCTATCGACATAGCTTAGCGCTTTTGCTGGCGATACTCCAGGATATTGTGAATAGAAAAAAAGATGATGAGCAAGCCACTGAACGGCACAATTGCGTAGACGTAACCGAGCGAGAGGCGCATCGCGGGAGAGGTCTGCCCCAAGTCCAGCGTGGTAAACACCAAGTTGCCCCCACCGATGACCATGACGACTAGCGCAAATAGCAGCATCAGTCCTTCAATGATTTGCATTCGTTTTTTCTTCTTCTCAGGAGTGAGTTTGTTGAGCAAAAAATCCATAGATAAGTGCTCTCCGCGCCCGTTCAGGTAAGCAGCTCCCAGTACGGCCAACCAGATCAGCGCAAAACGGGCAAATT
>JBCDGT010000452.1:0-4092 GCA_038750915.1 Bacteroidota bacterium | reverse complement strand
GTAGTGATGAAGGTGTTCTCTAAAGAACGCTCACCGAGTACCACTACGCTTGCGGTTTTCTCACTGGAACCGGAGGTATTCCGGGCAACGACGTTCAGGAGCTTCTCCCGATTTCCGGCAAAATTGGGTATGCCAGCGAAGTACTTCAGTTGGTAGACACTACTATCCGAAACAAAAGTGTCTAAGGGACTGTCGGCAATGTCATTAGTAACTTCTAAGGTGAAGGAATCCAGGAAGCAGCGGCCGCCGAGGTAATCTTCGTAAACCTGGATGTCGGTGAGGTACTCCCGAAAGCCATTCGTTTGGGTAGACTGCTGGATGTAAGGGGGTAAATCCGGGCAGTCAGGGTTTTGTGCGAAAGGCTGAATCAATACATTCGGGGGAGCAGTATAGATAAAGTCTATGGTGTCCTTTTCTATTTCACGTAGATCGGTTTCTTCTCCACCCGCGATTTGGAAATAATCATAAATGGTCGGGTCGAAGTGGCGGCTTACGGAAATGCGCATGGGTACGGGAGGGAGCTGACTGATGCGATACTGTCCACTAGCTGCGGTTACGTTTACTTGTTGTTCGTAGCAGCCATTGAGGCTGGCCACGGTCAGGGTCAATGGATCGTCCGTATCGTTGATGGATAACTGGCAGAGACCACCGGCGACGATGCCCGAGATTTCCCGTTTGGTCGTATTCTGAAACAGGACACCGGCAATAGGGCGCGTCAGGTTCCTTACTTCGAAAAAGGGAGGGGAAAAACGGTGAGTTGTGTCGACGAAGGTCGGTGTTAAGATGACGTTTGCACCTGGTTCAAAATCGGCCGAAAAGCGACCGTTTTCGTCGGTAAATATGCGGGGAAAGTAACGTTCTCCGTTTACGAGCATTTCTACACTATCCTGGAAACAGAAGGTTTCGGAAAAGCGGACTACTCCGGTGATAGGCACCGTACTTTCGTCCACAAAGTCGATGTTACCCACTGCGGTTACCGAACCGTTGAGGTTCACGACTCGCTCACCGGGGCGGTAGTCGTGTGGGGTGGTTTGCTGGCGGTAGGCAATGATGGAGAAGGTCGCATTAGCTATCTCCCCGTTAATCAATTGGTTAGGGCCATAATCTTCGAGGAATTTACCGGCTCCCTCATCCATGGGGAAATAAGCAATTAGACGGGCGTCTCCAGCATCTACACCACTCTCGATATCTGGACCACTGAGGTTGCTAGCGTGAATTTGGAGCCTTGGCTCGGGTAAAACGGCGTTAAAGAAGGCGATTTCGCCGATGAGACCGGTGAAGTAGTTGACGGTATCTATGGCACCGTGAGTAGCCCCTAAATACCAGGCCTGCTCTGCTACGGGTGGAATTGGATCAGCAAAGTTTACCGTGTTTTCTAGGGTTCCATTACGATAGTATTGCACCGCTCCGGTGGTTTTGTCCAAGGTGAGGCTCACGTACTGGAATTCGTTGGTAACCTGCCCTAATAATTGAAGTTCTTGGTTAATGCTTAGGTACAACTGGTCGTTTTCTAAGTATAGCTCGAAATCATCCTCAGATCCTCGACTTAATAAAGCTTGAAAACCCTGTAAGCTAAACGGCTGAAAGGATATATCAACCGTAGCGGAGTCAGTGAGATTCACGGAGGGTAAGGTCGCCCTGCTCTGGCGGGCTACGTTGAATTCTACCGAAGCATGGGCGTAAAAATTCTGGCTGGGTCGCGCTTTGAAGGACTCGGTTTCACTGTAGTTGATTCCATCAATAATGTAATATCCGCCTTCATCGGTGATGCCAGCGTTAAGCAACTCAGGGGTGTCGGCGTCGAACTCAGCACCTTCTAAAGTCCCATCGATATCTCCACCGGCGGTATCGAATACCTTATCGCCGATACCTTCATCGCATTTCCAGTAAGCCACTAGTCCCGGGGTGGTAGCGGAGGCCGTAATGTCTTTGGTTTGTAGTAATTCCGTTTGGGTCAGGTATCGGTCGTAAATGCGTACTTCGTCCAAGCCGCCACGAAAAAGAGCGGAGCCATCGCGAGCCATGCCGAAATGGAAGAGAGCGGCTTCGGTTTCCAAGGTCGCACTTCGGGAGGCCCGAAATTCTCCGTCAACGTAGACCAGTAACTGACCACCAGCGTAAATGGCCGCCAGGTGATGCCAGCCCTCGGGATCTTCGGTAAAGCTCACGGCAATTTCTTGTTGCTCGCCATTGCCGCCAATCCCGACTATGGCACCTGCGTCCGCGCCCGCTGCATTGGTAGTCAACCAATAGTTTTTAGCGATGTCTCGCCCGCGATCGATGATGACCGCTTGATCTTGGCCGGGCTCAACTCGGATCCAGGCGGTGAGCGCAAATTCGGGGGTGTTCAGGCGCTCGTCGTAGCTCAAACAGACGTAATCATCGAGGCCATCGAAGCGTAGCGAGCGACCCATAGTGGGGGAGAGGGTTACGGTGGCCCTGGCCACTGGATTACCGTTGCGGGTCGTGATCCGGCCCGTCACGGTGCCATTGGGGTTGATAAAACCAACGCTAAGCCCGGGGGAGCCCAAGCCGAAGCGATTGACCCCCTGGATGCTGTATTCGTAAAACTCACCTGGTTGGACGTTGAAGTCGATAAATTGCGCCGTACCGGGTTCTAGCTCGGCAAGGAAAGCACCATCACGTTTGATAATAAACCCATCGCTGGAAGTAGCACTCAGGGGATCTTCGGACCAGCGCAATAAGATCCGGTCGGGGAAATCACCCTGGGTAGCTACCAGGCGGGGGCTCTGGGGGGGCAATAAAAAGCGAGCCCAAAAGCCGTATTCAGAAGCATTACGCTGGCTCAGAGCGCGGCCAACTAAGGGTTGACCGATGCTGAGGTCGGAGCGATTCTGGAAGCTGAAGGCATTCGTGGAACTGCCGTAGTTGAAAAAAACATCGCCGGTAGCGACTGGTAAACCTTCGGTGGGGTCGCATTCCGTCTCGGGTTGAGCGTTGGTGGTAATGGGTAGGAGTAGACCAATCAAGAGGGTCCACGCCGCTAGCCACTGGCCACGCAAATTTTTCGTAGCAAACATAGTACAATGGATTTGGCGTGAGTCGGTCTAATTGACCCGAATGTAGAGGAAGAAACTAATGTTTTTAGGGCGGGCCTCAGGGCCACCTTCAGGCTCAATGACGTGGGTGTGGTTGCCTGCATTACCAGTATTCAAGTTGGATATGATATTGATCATACTCCAACGGTCACTCCCATCATTTTCGAATTCTTGCCACCTAAAGGCCGCATCTCTGTTGTAGGTCATCCTTCCGTTGCGAGAGAGTAGCCAGCTTCGCTCGTTTGCATCATTAGGTGGAACCTTTGAGTTTTCGGTTTCTTGGTCGCGCACCTGAATTTCGCTGAGGTAGGAATCAGAGTAGCTATGTGCATGATTTCCTGCTGGTTGCATTCCGTGGGTGTGCGATTTATTCTGATCCCCTTCGGTTTGGCCAACGGGGCTGTTGAAGTCGCGATCTACGTCTATGTCCCCTTGTCCGTCGAACTCATGGGCGCGTAAGAATTGTCCACCAGCTTGAGGAAGTGTCGTCCAGCCATAAACGTTGGCTAGCTTGGTCCCTGCGATGCTGCGGCCATCCATCGGCACCCAACAATCACCGTTTTCCTGCTGAAATTGGTCGGGGCGCAGGATACTGTACTTAATGTCGCCGACCTGGCCGGAGCAGCCTCCAGGGGCCACGCCTTGGGCAAAAGCCACTGAAAGGGCGTATGGCGCGTAACTCATCTGGGTGCGAGGAGAGAGTTCCAAGCCATCGACTACCACACCTAGGTAGACGGGACGGTCGAAGTTGCCACCATTTAGTGGTACTACTGTGCCGAGTTGGTGGCTGTAAATACCGCCTACCACACGCACTTCGTTGGCGGTTTCTTCCCAAACGGGATTACCACCGTCTGCTTGTTGGTAGAGACGGAAGGTGATGGAGCGGGTACCGTCCGCAACGGAAGTGCCTTCGGCGTTTTTTAGCGTGCCTTGGACGCTAATGGTCGGGTTCACCGTCTGGGCACAGAGGGTGGAGCACAGAAACAGAAAGAAGAAAAAAGTAAAATCCCTAGGCATGCTCCGTATTATTCCT